>DAVB01000056.1 GCA_002505455.1 Euryarchaeota archaeon UBA52
GGTCCCTGGTCGACTCAGCCTGTTGGATGAGGCTTGATATCGTACGGTGCTGTACCAAGATACCGATTCCATCAGCCACATCTTCGGACTCAGCCCCAAACAGCTGATTCATGACGTGCCAAGCCGCTTCCCCTTGTTTCCCAAACATATCGAGAATCCGCTTTTTTGGAAAGCCCTCTCTGGTGATGACGATAGGGAGGTCCGAGTACATGGGTGGAAGAAAAAACAACCCGCCTGCTTCTTTGGGGTCCGGCCAGAGAGCGAACCTCCTTGATTTCAGGCCGAGGCGATCGAATGATTCCCTGGGTATTGTATATGCATCAATAACTCCATTTTGACGCATATCTTCCAACCAGGATACGACACCATCTTTTGGAAGAGGAATGTCTTGTATGCCCGACCAGGCTGTTGGGGACAATACCCTGAGATCCCTCCTAAATCTCCTGAGTTGCCTTCGAACGATTTTCGAGCCACTGATGACTATCGCCGAGCGAGGTAGATGCGAGAGCCTGTCATCAGCTACAACCACGTGGAAAGGCCTGTGCTGATTCACTGCGCCTGCCACGGAGAGGCCTGAAGAAACCATCTCGAGTTGCCGTCCATGCAGGGCTCTTGCGGGAATGACAACAGCGTCTAAGTCATTTGATTGAAGTAACTTGAAACCTTCATTCAAATCTTGAACCTCGGTGTACTCATAATCGCTCAATTCGTCGATTCTGCCTCTACACCAACAGGTGTCGTCATTCAAGAAACCGATTGACATAGACGACATGGGATTACCTCGAAGACACGCGCCGTGCCTCATGTGTTCGTAGGCACAGCCGTTGATATATCCCTCCCCTTGCCTTCAGCCTATGAGAGGGGTGAGGGGGGTACTCGCTCGAAGGTCGTTGGAAGAGGTCAAATCGATTGTCGATAAAGCCCTCAGAGAATATGTCGAGGAAAGATCCGATGATCCTGCGATGAATTATGCCCGGGACATACTTCTCGCCGGAGGAAAGCGCTTCAGGCCTGTTTTAGGATGCTTGGCCTATGAGGCGGCAGGCGCAAAACTCGACGATAAGATGCTCAGAGCGGCTCTGTCTGCAGAGATCATACACACTGCAACCCTTGTCCATGATGATATCTATGATCAGGCAAAACTTCGCCGAGGACGTCCGACTCTCCATTCTCAGCACGGGCTTGCTCACGGTATCATAGCAGGCGACTATCTCTTCACTCTCGGCTATTGGCTGGGTTCTGAACAAGGCCCTGAGGTGATTAGGGCACTTGCTGACAGTTGCATTGCCATGGCGAATGGAGAGCTGATGCAGTTCGATCATATCGGGAATCTTGGGACCACCCCAGAGGACTACTATCAGATTATTGATGGCAAGACTGCAGGCCCCATAGCATGTGGCTGCAAAGTTGCTGCAATGGTGGCAGAGGCAGAGCCAGAAGTCATCGATGCCATGGACAAGTTCGGCTGGGAGGTCGGTCGAGCCTTCCAGATGGTGGACGATCTCCTTGACCTGACTGGGAACCCAAGAATGGGAAAGCCTAGGGGCACTGACATTTATGAGGGCAAGATGACTCTACCCATCATACATGCATTAACTTCCCTTCATGGCAATGATAGGAAGAATTTGGCAGATGTGCTGATGGACTTCAATGACGATAGGTGGGATGAATTGATCAGCCTATTGGACACTGCGGGTTCGATTGACTACGTGAGAAGCCTCATCGATTCGCATGTACAGAGAGCCATTGAGGCACTGGAGCCCCTCCCTGACTCAGATCAATTGCAGTTGATGGTAAAATTCGCTCGCAAGTCTGCATTAAGGACTCTCTGAGGTGGGGCCGTGGCCAACAAGAAGCACGAAGTCATTGTCATTGGCGGAGGGCCTGCAGGGTCAACAACGGCACTGTATTTGGCACGTCGTGGCGTCGATGTACTCGTAATCGATGGGAGAGATCCGATTGGCACACCTTTGCAATGCGGCGAACTAGTACCGAGTAATGAGGAGATGGGCCGTCTTTGTCCGAAGGTTCCGGACATAGACGATTTATTCCAGACCCCCGATCACGCCATATGCCGGCGAATACCCGAGATGCATATCGTCACCCCTTCAGGAAAGCGTTTGAAATATCGATTTGAGGGCATGGTACTCGATCGTGTAGCACACGACGAAGCACTGGTTAAGCGCGCAAAAAGTGAAGGTGCCAAGTATCTAGTCGGAATGCGCGTCAAACATGTCGAGGACCAGTCAGTCACCTTATCCGATGGACGTGTATTTGAGGCCAAAGTCATAGTAGGAGCAGGAGGACACCACGATATAGTACGACGAACAGGGTGGTCTGAGAAATCTCTCAACATACCCGTCAAGTTTGCAATAAAGAAGGGAGTCCACACCGAAGCGCTGGAATTGCACTTCGGAGCAATCGCTCCAGGGGGATATGCATGGGTCTTCCCGAAGAATGGCTCCTCCAACATAGGCATAGGAATACAACCCAAGTTTGCACGTGGCATTTCCCTGAACACCCTTGCTAAACAGTTCATAGATTCCTACAGCGGGGATTTAGAATACGAAGGTGCTGGAGCATTGCCGATGTCCGGCACTATCCGCAGATTCGTCAATGGAAAACACGTAATCGTGGGCGATGCAGCTGGGATGGTCCTCCCCTCTAACGGTGCAGGGATAACGATAGCAATGATCGGGGGCAGAATCGCTGGAAATGCAATTGCAGACCATCTCGCGGAAGGAGTGCCCCTCGAATCTTACGAGCGCGAGTGGAAACGCCAGATGGGATTAGTGATGTCTAGGTCAAAACGAGCATTCGCACTCGGTTCCATCCTATTCAGATTACCCGATCGCGTTGTAGACTTGGTGTTCAACAGGCTCACGAAACCATTCATATGGCGTGCAGTAACATGTAGATCGCTCTTTGCATTGAGGGTTTGATGAATTCCAGCGGCGGCCATGATTACCCTTTCGAACACATTAGCTACACCATTTCTTGGATTCTGAATTCTCAACCGGTTTATCGCCATCAGCCGGATTATCTGAGGCTACTGCAGATTTTTCGTTAGAATTGCGAGTTAATTCAGGCACCAAATCACACAGGTCGTCTTTTGTCCCATCAAAAACAAAAATTTGTTTTCCGCCTTCGTATACATATGTGGTGCAACTTGTAGTTCTATTGCCATTATCGTTAGTACTAGTGGAAGTTCGTGTGTTTGTTGATAAATTTTCAACGTCAAACTCTCTTTTCGTATATATGAAAAAGGGTGTAAATTGCTTCCAAAAATGAATTTTGTTTTCATTTGCTTTTCTAATGAATACAGCCCTATGCTGAAATGATAAAGTTGCAACAGCCACTAGCGCGATTATTCCAAATCGAAGCCTCCACCATTCCAAAGCGACTTCATGAATAGACCAGCCCTCAAACAGAACTACTACAGATAGAATAAATATCACCCCCAGTAACACTGCCGAACCAGTGAAGAATGCCCCAGAGATACGGTTACCTGGAAACGTTACCTTGTTATCCTGCATTCATGTCACACTCGAATATTGAGCGACTCCTCTCCTCTGCCAT
>DAVB01000031.1:0-9467 GCA_002505455.1 Euryarchaeota archaeon UBA52
AATGATGGACCGTACTACACCACACGAGCGCTGGTGGTCGGTCTGGAGCAGCCGGTTTAACCGGTTCGCAATCTTTCCCCCTCGGAGGTCTCAAAATTCCTGAGCCATTGGACCATCGGGATCATCACAATTAGGCCTAAAATCGAGATTACGAGGAATCTGGATGGTGTGAACCATTCCAAGGCCGTCTCCCCGTAGAACCAAATGGCGTATACTGGTATTGAGAATCTGAGAAGTCTTCCAATGGCCCCTGAAATTAGGAAAGGCGTAATTGGCATGGATGCCGCGCCGGCGGTCCATGCAAGGGCCTTGTATGGGACTGGCCCCAAGGCTGCGAAGAACACTCCGAATGAGCCATGTCTCTCCATTAGAATCTCAAGTCTCCGGATTGACGTCTTGCTTACGAATCTAGTCAGTAGGATGTCTCCTGCAAAGGATCCTAGCCAATACCCTCCAAGTGAACCCAAAACAGACCCCAGAGTAGCGAATAATACGATCACAGTGGCATGGAGCAGACTATCCGCGCCAAGAGCCATTGGCCATGCTACGAGGTCAGGGGGGATCGGTTGGATGACTGCCTCAGTGACGGAGACTGCGAACAGGCCGATTAGTCCGAATGACTCAGCTGAGTCTATCGTCCAGTCAATCCATGCCCTGGGTATGATGCTCGCCACGTCAGGGGGGTCGACACTGGTGCAATCAAGATTGCCTGCCTCGTGCGTCTGAAGGGATGATACGCTGGGCCCCCCAGCACTAGCCAAGGTGTTTCATTGATCGTAGACACGGCGGGATTCATCCACTGGCCGCATGAACGCCTAAGAGGATGTACGGTCGCTTCGTCGCAGATTAGGGAAATCGAGAGACATTCGCCTTCTATGCATCTTCTAATCGAGCAGCTGGAAATCAACATATTGACTCCGGGGGGTGACGATTTGATACATGTCGAAAATTTAGCAAGGGCGACGGGGGACATAAATGGTCTTTCTCCTGTGGATCTGGATGTGTTGGCCTTAGCCGTAGGGACTGGAGACTATATCGCGACAGACGATCATAGGATACAGAATGTGGCTGAATCTGCAGGGATACCCTGGATACCTGTAATTGGCAAAGGAATCTCGGAAAAATGGGATTGGATACGGAAATGCAGAGGATGCGGCAAGACCTGGCCGAAAATGCCGGATATCATTTCAAATGAATGCAGCGACTGCGGATCTGAGATCCGCTTAGCTAGGAAATAGCTACTCTTCGGAAGCGGCTTCAGTCTTGCCGCCTCTGTCAAGATCCTTCTCGGTCTCAGTAGCTCCAACGAGACCTTCACGGAGACCTTGCTGGAACTCGCCTTTAGCGCGCCCCATGCTCCTGAATAACGCTGGAATTCGCTGCGACCCGAAGAAAAGTATCCCTATGAAGGCGAGAATCGCCAGCTCTGGTACGCCAATTGTGCCTGCCATGATGCGTCATGAATGCATTTCTCACTCAAACCCTTCGCATAGAAACCTATCAACCACCGGAAGACGGAGGCAAGAATGCCACTTCCGAACCATCGCTCAACTCAGCATCCGCGGAAGCCCCGATAATTCCGTCAACAGCCACCCTAACCCCTGCACCAAGTGAATCATCGAGTTCGAATCTCCTTGCGAGATCCGAGGAAGTCGATCCAGAGGGGAGGGTCACTTCAATTGACCCGGTTCCAAATCTTTCCCTGAGTTCACCGAACAAAAGCATGGTCACCCTGATTGCAAGATTGTTGCTCATGTCATTCGGAAGGAGGAGTATGTGAAAAGTTCGCAGGGTCGGAAAGCCGAAAAATGATCATCGAGGAGGGGGACCATGGTTCAACCTCTGGCTGTGGCGTTTGACTGTGACGGGGTCCTTGCCGATAATGGCTCATCATGGCAGGCAATACACGATGCTTTCAAAACAGAAAACAAACAGATGTTTGCAAAATTTATCGCTCGAGAAATAGATGATGACGAATTCATGGCTGATGACGTGGCGAAATGGATGGAGGCCAGGGGACGCATACACAAAGACGACATTGCTCGCTGCTATGGGGGAATTAGGCTTATGCCAGGAGCGCGGGAAGTTGTTGGTCGTCTCCAGGAAAGAGGCGTGATGGTAGCAATAGTTTCCTCCGGAGTTGATATCTTTGTAGGGATGATAGCAGCGATGCTCAAGGTTGATGATTGGGTTGCAAATGGTTTTGATTGGGATGAGGATGGATGGATGAATGGTCCAGCCCCATCTCGAGTGCTATCGTTCGAGAAGGGGATAATGGTTGAAAAGCTAAGGAGAATCAATGATCTTTCGCCGGATCAAATTGTATCAGTGGGTGACTCTGGTTCGGATCTTTCCATGATGATTCAAGGGTCCTCATTCATCGGTTTTAATCCGACCGGGACGTGGTCTGTTGACGCTTTCGAGGAAGCAGGCGTTCCAATCGTAAAATCACGTGATCTGAGAGATATATGGCCTATCCTGATGGGTGGCGAGGAATTCTGAGGGTCATACGAACGGAATTGATGCGACCGCATGCGTATGTAAATTCACGATAGTGAGTATGCAGGGCCTTGGCTGGAATCCGAGCATTCGTTGGTAGTCGGTTTGATTCTGCCAAGTCGAGCTGTGAATCACATGAGTGCCCTTGTATTGGCTAGCATGGTGACCATGTACATGGCCAGTAACAAAAATATCCGGGATCGTTTGTATCACCATAGAATCTTCTGGCTCGGGAGAAAGAGGAGTCTTGCCGCCCCAAGAGGGTGCTAGATGTCGCCTTTCCAGCATGGCCATCATGGCTCTTTCCGGATGCTCGAATGTTACTGATCTCAAACTAGACACGAAATCCGATATGCTTACACCATGGTATGCGAGAATTCTGACCCCATGGAGACTGAAATCAGATGGGTTTCCTGCGAATGTTACATCGGAGTAGTCTTGCTGGATCTCGGGGTCCAGTGCAGGTTGGGGCTCGGCTGGCCTGACCGCATCATGATTGCCCGGGAGAATTATTGTGTCCACCCAATCTGGAAGATCCTCGACCATTCTGGCTAACTCGCCGTACTGCTTGTAGAGGTCCTTTATCTGAAGATGTCTTTCTTGTCCGGGGTATATCCCAATGCCGTCTACACCGTCTCCAGTCATCACGAAGTAGCGTATATTCTTCGCCAAAGGGTCTTCCTTGAACCATTGTATCATCTTCTCCCACTGGGGTGCCAAGAAGGTCCTGCTGCCCACATGTATGTCCGAAAGGAACGCTACAGAGACGGCTGCCTGTGAGCCTGCCCGTGCTTTTTCATGATGTTGCAAACTTGGGCGATGTATGTCGGTCGCCCTCAACCGGCCACTCTCGGTGAAATATCCGGTTACTCCGAGCACATCGTCATCCAGAAGTCCATCGTTAACAGGGTGATATCTGTATTCTGGTTTTTCCCACTCTGATTTTGAATAGAGTACACATTCAACCGAGCCTGACTCATCCTCAATGGCAAATTGTATATCACCATTCTTTCCAAATCTCTTGAATTCGACAAGCCCTATCAGAGTGACCTCTGAGGCTGAGGAGTTTCTTGATTTTCTCTCTGCCCATGCTTCCGATATCCGGATTGGTCTTCTTGGCAATCTCGGTATGCTCGTTTCGATAATCATCTTTCGAATTTTGGATAGCCTATCCATGAAACATGACTGCATATCGATTAGTCTGCCCTCGGTAACGGAGTTGCCTGTTATGTCGAAATGAATCTCGATCTCGGCATCAACATCTCTGGCTTGTAATGGAAAATCTTGGATTGAATAGTGATCTAGTCCGTGAGGCCTTGGAGGAGGGGCAATCTCGTTCGACTTGATTGGTGCTATGACTCGGCCTGATTTGTTTTGAAGGGGTTCGTCAACATTAGGGGAATGGGAAGTTTTTCTTTTATCGATTTCAGCGTTAGAGGATTCTCCGGATTTTGAAATCGGACTCGCTGAATCCATTTCGATGAGTCTCTTTACGGCATCGTCATCCAACAATCGGATTGAGTTTGCAATGGCTCTTTCGATAAGCAGATCCAAATCCGACACTGATTCCACTAATGGCATCGCGGAACGCTTGAGGAGGAGGCCCTTCGACATGAGTCGGCGGCTAAGATCGGCACCGGACTCGGATGGCATAAGGACAGGAAGTTAGAGGGATGCTCATCATGGTATCGGGCGTGATTACGGGGCATTGGCATCCAATATTCAGTCCCAATGTGTTTCTGATGCGAAATCGACTGACGAGGGCTCGGCCCTGCTTACTCCCTGGGGGGCCCAGCCAGATGCGCCATCCCACTGATCTACATTCGGGTCAGTCTTTTCTTCATTCGAAGTTCGACGCTCTTCGGCCCTGCGTCTCCTATCATCAAGATCATCGCTATGATCTAGAATCTCTAGGACCATCCGTAAAGCAAACTGAACGAATGAACGCTTATTCTCAATTCGGTCGTTGGTTCCAAAATCATTCCTTCGTACGATGTATCTTCCATCCGCAGTCGTGACTGCAACATACACCAAGCCTACTTCCTTCGACTCTGTGCCTCCAGTCGGGCCAGCAATCCCTGTTATTGACAGACTGATGTCAGCTCCCGAGTGATGACGCGCACCGTGTGCCATCTGCAGCGCCACTTGATGTGAGACTGCGCCGACCCCATCTTCGTCGAAAGAAGAAGGCGATACATCTACCTCTGAGATCTTTGAAGAATTGGAATAGACCACCCATCCCTGTTTGAACCATTCAGAGCATCCCGAGATGTCTGTGAATGTCGAACATATGAGGCCCCCGGTACAAGATTCGGCCACAGAAATGGTCCATTGCCTCTTCTTCAATCGTCTTCCGATTCTCGAAGCCAAGCCTGCGATCTCCTCGACCATGTGGTTTCCTGAGGTGTCTACCCTATTTGCATTGATGGTGGGTCCGGCAGGAATTGAACCTGCGATCTTCGCTTTGTAAGAGCGACGTCATAACCCCTAGACCACGGACCCTGTCCATCCGCTGTGCGTATATGGCTTGAACAACACGGTTGTTTGCGGGGGTTCAAGCGGGACCTCTGTGTCCGAGATACGTGTTGACGAAGGAGGTAGCACGGCTCAGAGACAAGGATGTTCGTCAGAGAAGAAGGGCGGTTAGAAAGCTCTTCGAAGACGGGGATCCAGCCGCAATGCCTCATTTTCTCCCTTTTCTTGAAGACGACGACGAATGGTTCGTCAAGCGGGCTCTGATTGCAATTGAACGCTGGTATGACGGCAAGGACCCCGGTATTGCGGAGTCGCTGGCTTCGAGTGGGAACAACGAGCGACGTCTCCTCGCGGCGAGAATTGCATCACGGACGTCATCCCCCGAGGGTGTGCTGAGGGGCCTATGCAAAGATGATGATGCGAAAATCAGGCTGGCTGCGTGGTCTAGTCTGATTCGTTATGACCAGAAAGCGGCTCACGAGGGCCTGAAGAATGTAGATCGTGCAGTGAGGAAGTTGTCAGCTTCAGCGCTTATTGATTCAGGAAAAGTCGATGAGGAAGACATACGAGCCATAGCATCAGACTCTTCATCCGCAGTTCGTAGGACGCTCAGCAAAAGTGTGTCAGATAGCCGAGGAGAAGGCCTCTACCCTGGGTTGCCAAAGGATCTCCTCGAGGAGGTGAGTGGTAGCGTCGCGGACGCGTCTAAAGAAATATCCATCTCTGCGTCTTCTGCACTAGAAAGGCCCTGGATACAAGATCTTCTGAGATCCCGTGCGCCCGAGGTTGTTACGATTCTGACTGCAGGATTCAGAGAAAGTTCCTGGATGGAAGACCCGGATGTTGTAGATTCAGTTCTGAAGATTGTCTCTGACCCGCTTCTAGAGAGAATTCTTCGAAGAGGAAGGGGCGCGTATGTTGAAGCCGCTTGTATGAAGGGGATCATGGATGAAAATAGATCCGAAGCAACCCGCTCCAGATTGGTTCTTGATAGGATCGGCAGGAGTCCTTCGTCAGATTTTATTGGGATGCTTGATTCCATAGACACCCCGTCTGATGGGGAGCTTGCGATGGCGATATCCGCGCTTGTTGTTGAAGCGGCTGGATCAGATGGCAGGGAGTAGAAGTCTCGAAAGGGGAACGGATATGGGCGGAAGATCATCAGATAACAGGTGTCTGCTTGTCTTCGGAGGTAATAGCTCCCCTGAGGACGCTGCTTCAAGGACATCCGCCTTAGATATCTCGGATCGATCGCTGCCAGGCCAGAGGATGATAGTGATCGAGTCGTCCGAAATGTAGTCAACGAGCACACAAGGCAGACATAACAGGCCCATTCTCTTTGCTATCTCGTAGCGATGGTGCCCATCGAGTATGGTACCGCTTTCCCCATCAACGAGTAGGGGCTTTGTGTATGCGTTCCATCGAACGATCATACGTTCAAGTTGATCTACCTTTTTTACGACGATATGCTCATGCGGCCTTAATATCTCAAGCGGTACGAGTTGGACTTGCACGGTCCGGATGTATAGGTCCCTCGTTTAGCCCTGCCTCAACGGCACGATAAAACGCAAGCCGTATATGCCAAATTATGAGAGACCGCCCAACCCTGCTGAGCGATCTCGGCCAAAACGATACCGAAGTACTCGAAAAATTGGCTACTAAAGGCAGAACTTGGATCGTAGGCGGGTGGATAAGGGATGGCTTGATCAGAGGGGGTAATCGGGAACTAGATATCGCAACGGATCTTCCCCCGGAAGAAATAGTCAAAATTTTCCCAAATTCGTTAACCTATGGGGCGAAATATGGGACAGTAGTAGTGAGGATTCCGGGATCTGATTCTGAATGGGAGGTAACCACTCTAAGGACTGAATCGGAGTATAACGATGGTCGGCGTCCTGATGTCGTTAATTTCGAGACCGGCATCATAGAAGATCTATCTAGACGTGACTTTACTGTGAATGCTATGGCCTTGTCTTATCCAGATGGCGAGTTTATCGACCCATTTGGAGGGCTTTCGGATCTTGATTCTAAGATAATTAGAGCGGTGGGGTCTGCTTCTGAGCGTTTTTCAGAAGATGGTTTGAGAATACTCAGAGCGTACCGATTTGTTGCCGTTTCAGAGGGCTGGGGAATTGAAGAAGAGACGGAGGCTGGTCTGGGCGATAGTCTACAGATGCTAGATTCGGTGTCCGCCGAGAGAATCGGTACAGAGTTCAGAAGGATGCTTGAACTGCCAGGATCAGGTCGGTCTATTTCGATAATGACTGAACATGGTGCTCTTCAGAAGATTCTGCCCGGATCGCGCCCTCCGGAGAATTATTCGCCTACCGGAAAACTGGCAGTGGACTTGGCAGTCATGTTCTCAAATGGAGGTGTTTCGAAAGAAGAGGCAGCGATACGATCTAGGCAGGGCCTCAAGGCGACTAATGCCGAGATTAGTACACTCGAGCTCCTGATGGAAATAGAGCCGGAAGCGTCCCTAATCAGTATCGAAGAGGTCAGAAGATTTCATGCTGCAATTAGTCCGTCTCAAAGGGAAGACGTGCTGGATTATCTGGAAGTAGTTGGGCACAGTAGACGGGAGTATGTCGATGCTGTGGAACGGCCGGATAATGGTGGCCGTGCCCTCATTGACGGAAATATGCTTGCAGCGGAGACTCACCTTCAACCGGGAGTTAGACTTGGCAGGCTCAAAGACTACCTCCACAGATTGCAAATTGAGGGGGGGCTATCAGATACAAGCGAGATACTTGGCCTTATTTCAGACATAGACTGGGAAAACGAAGACCCCTCGTCATGGCCAAAGATGACTTGGCCTTGATCAGAGCCCCTCAGCGAGGAATTCGATATATTCCTCAGGAGACAAGAAATGATCTTCATCGTAGTCATGGGGTCTGACGATCATTAGCCACCCGTCCCCATATGCTTCCGTGTTGACCATGTCTGGCGAATCTTCGACTTCACCATTCAATTCCATAATACCGCAAGGGAAAGGGCTGTCCAAAAGAACTACGTCATCACTCGTTCTCAATGTGACGAGTATATCTTCAGCGGCCAACTCGCCCTCGAAAGAAGATGTCTTCTCGGACGATTTTTCTGACGGGTCTTCGAAGCCCTCTAGCTCCTGTAGATTCGGTAGTGTAACACGAATAAATTCACCCCATACTGCAGCAACGTACTCGCTTACTCCGACTTTGACAGACGTCTGCACATTGCCGTCTTCATCCTCTTCTTTATCGATTACTTGGAGCCAAAGATGCTCTTTTGTATATCTTCTATCTTCTGCAACACTGAACTCGATGTCCTCGTCACTGGCCATGTCAATCCGACCCGCGGGCCGAACCACCCTAACTTGAATTATTCGTCTCTGCAATGTATTCTGTACAGTCGCCCAAACGATGGATTAACAACCCTGTGCTTACTCATGGAGTTGAGGCGGATATGGATTTTCAAGAGACGGACGAGCAGGCCATGATCAGACAGATGGTTAGGGATTTCGCGGAGGAGGTTCTTGCACCAACCGCTGCATTGCGGGACAAAGAACAACGTCCGCCGTTGGATGAATGGGAGTCCTTCTGCCAGCTTGGCCTGCAATCCATGACTATCCCTGAGGAGTATGGGGGGAATCCCATCGATGATATCTCAGAGGCGATAGTAGTGGAGGAGCTTGCAAGGGTGGATGCCTCCTTCTCAGTCATGTTTTGCGTGCATGTTGGTCTTTGCGCTGCTACAATATCGATTCACGGCAATGAAAATCAGAAATCGGAATACTTGCCTCGTCTAGCAGCAGGCGAGGTCGGGGCATACTCCCTCTCAGAGGCTGGTTCGGGTACCGATGCTGCTGCCATGAGTTGCACTGCGAAGTTGAGCGAGGACGGATCCCATTACATACTGAATGGAGAGAAGATGTGGGTTACTAATGGGAGTAGTGCGGGGATATATGTCCTATTCGCGAAAGATGTTGATCATCCCGAATATGGATCTCGAAGCCATGGCGGCACTACAGCTTTCATAGTGGAGAGGGGTTTCGAAGGATTCTCTGTTGGAAAGAAAGAAGACAAGCTTGGAATCAGATCCTCCGATACCTGCTCATTGGTTTTGAAAGACTGCAAGGTACCTACTGAAAACGTACTCAGAGGCGCAGGGGAAGGATTTCCCATCGCTATGAACGCACTGGATAACTCCCGAATAGGAATCGCTGCACAGGCCCTCGGAATCGCGCAGGGCGCGTATGAGACTGCGTTAGATTACGCTCAGCAGAGGACGACATTTGGAAAACCGATATCGAAGCATCAATCCATCGGGAACTATCTTGCAGACATGGCCACTAAGATTTCAGCTGCAAGACTGGTTGTCTACAAGGCATCATGGGCGAAACAGCAACACTACCATTCAGGAGGGCCGAGGCATACTACTGAGGCTTCAATGGCCAAGCTGTTGGCAGGAGATACCGCTATGTGGGTTGCTGAAAGGGCCGTCCAAGTTCTTGGAGG
>DAVB01000031.1:9761-10248 GCA_002505455.1 Euryarchaeota archaeon UBA52
AAGGGCCGTCCAAGTTCTTGGAGGGTACGGGTACACCACCGATTTCCCTGCAGAGAGATTCTTCAGAGACGCCAAAATCACGCAAATCTACGAAGGCACACAAGAGGTGCAGAGGATTGTGATTAACAGATCGATATCTTCTAAAAACTCAGATTGAACTCCATCAAAACAGGGAGTTCTTTGTTTTCAAAGTTGAAGACGGCCTGATTTTCCCAAACGGATCCATTTTCAGATTCCGGGCCGTCCCAAGAAATCATATCCGCTCCCCAATAGCAAAAACCAATTCCACCTTCAACATCGAAAATTTGCTCTTTGAGATCGTGGAGGAAGTCTCTCTGCCCTTCAGGGGTTGCGGGGTATTCTGGGAAGATCAGCTGATCCTCAGAACCCAAGATATTGTCTGTCCAATCATTCCAATCGAGAGTGAAGGGGTATGCTGTCTCGGCGATTATGACTTCTTTTCCGGTACTATTTGCTAGATTTTCAA
>DAVB01000031.1:10606-10784 GCA_002505455.1 Euryarchaeota archaeon UBA52
TGCCAAATGGGGTAGTATGAGATTCCAGCCACGTCGTAATCAATGTGTCTGACTTTATGAAAAAAAGAAGGTGCTGATTCGAGGCCTGCAAAGTGAAGGATTATTTTCGCTCTGTCTGAGGTATCTCTTACCGCATTAGATCCCTGTTCGATAATCTCGAGGAATTGAGTCATGTTAT
>DAVB01000068.1 GCA_002505455.1 Euryarchaeota archaeon UBA52
CGGACGAAGAAATCGTACTTTTCATTTTCATGAATTTCATAGAATACCTGCACCGCATAATCCGTAGTTCCACCTGTAGGAGGTGTTGTCCAGGATAGTAGTCCTGGATATCTCAAACCACGAACATCTATCCCGTAGTTCTGAAAATACTTCAACATCATTTCCTCTCCTTCTTTCTTGGTTCGACCGTATACGGTGGTCGGTGACAGAGGTGAGTCTTGCATGGCGATGGGTCTTGAATCAGGGCCGAATACTGCTATGGAAGAGGGTGCAAAAACTCTGCACCCGTGGTTCCGAGCCGCATCGAGAACATTCTGAAGGCCGCCCAAATTTACCCGCTCGCACAGATCGGGGTCTTTCTCCCCATGGGCGGATAGAACTGCTGCGAGATGGTATACGGTGTCAATAGAATATTCAGAGATCGTTCTTGAAATCGCCTCATAATCAAGTACATCCAGCAACTGAAAGGGACCCTCTTGACTTCCTTCATCATGAATATCGGTAATCAATACAGACCCTTCCCCGTGCATTGCTCGGAGAGTGGCGGTAAGATCAGAACCTATCTGCCCAAGGGCCCCAGTCACAAGAATTTGGCTCCCGGGCACGCCGACCATGACACGCTAATAATCAGGCGACACTTGAACATCGACCATACAAGGGTGACGACATTGCCAAGGTTCATATGCCACGCAAAATTGCTCCATACCCCGTTGTTATCATGAAATACGTGATTGTGACGGGCGGCGTTCTGTCTGGTCTGGGCAAAGGAATCACGGCGAGTAGCATAGGAGTGCTGATGAAATCGGTGGGGATGAAAGTCACTTCGATAAAGATAGACCCCTACCTAAACAGCGATGCTGGTACGATGTCGCCGTTCGAACACGGCGAGGTATTCGTATTGGACGATGGCGGTGAAGCAGACCTTGATCTTGGTAATTACGAGCGATTTCTCGATGTCTCTCTGACCCGTGACCACAACTTGACCACGGGCAAAGTGTACTCGGCAGTCATTGAACGTGAACGTCGGGGGGACTATCTTGGAAAGACCGTCCAAGTCATACCCCACATAACCGACGAAATACAAGATTGGATCGAGCGGGTAAGCATTATTCCAACAAATGGCTCAGGCGACCCTCCGGATGCATGCGTAATTGAGCTCGGGGGAACTGTTGGGGACATAGAGAGTTCACCATTCGTAGAAGCCCTGAGGCAATTCCAATTCAGAGTAGGGCGCGAGAACGTTTGTTTCGTCCACGTTAGCCTGGTTCCCGTGATGGGGCCAGTTGGGGAGCAGAAAACCAAACCAACTCAACATACTGTAAAGGAGTTGAGAGGACTTGGAATAACTCCCGATCTTATTGTATGCCGGTCCAAGGATCCTCTGCATGACGAGGTAAAAGAGAAGTTAGCTGCTTTTTGCCATGTTGAGCCGCGGGCAGTAATCTCCGCGCACGACGTATCGAATCTGTATCAGATACCGATTTCGTTTGAAAGGCAGGGAGTGAGGTCGATGATTGCAGAGTGCATCGGAGTGGAAGAGTCGGATCATGACGAATATCTGGAGGAATGGCGTGAAATGGCGGATCGTGTGGATGGCCTAGAAGAGGAGGTTAAGATTGCCATGGTTGGCAAATATACCGGTCTTTCAGATTCCTATCTCAGCGTCATAAAGGCGCTACAGCATTCTGCTATCGAAGTCGATCGGAAACTCGTAATCGACTGGATAGAATCAACTGATCTAGATTCATCGATGCTCGAATCAGATGAGGATTCCTACAATGCTGCGTGGGAGAAGCTCAAACTAGCTGATGGCATACTTGTTCCCGGTGGTTTCGGAAACCGTGGGGTCGAGGGGAAGGTTGAGGCAGCCAGATATGCACGTGAGAATAACGTTCCATACCTTGGGATATGCCTTGGGCTACAGATTGCTACTATTGAGTTCTGTAGGAATGTTCTGAATCTGGAAGGTGCGAACTCAGAAGAGTTTGTTGAAGATCCTGGGGATCTCGAACATCCTGCAGTCGTATTCATGCCGGAAATATCCAAGACGCATATGGGCGGGACTATGAGGCTGGGTGCCAAGATCACCCCATTTGTAGTGGACGACTGCAAGATTAAGCGGCTTTACGGGGGGTTAGATGCGGTGAGCGAAAGGCACAGGCACCGATATGAAGTGAATCCAGATCTGATAGACCGTATCGAAGAAGCGGGATTGATGTATGTCGGCAAGGATGACACAGGGCAGAGATGTGAAATCATGGAGTTGATGGATCACCCGTATTTTGTCGGTACTCAGTATCACCCAGAATTCAAATCTCGTCCAGGGCGCCCCAGCCCTCCATTCCTGGGTTTGCTGAGAGCAGCATCTGGACTGTTCGAATAATACTGAAAATTAGCTCCCGAGTGCTCTGAAACATGGCTTATTATCATCAAAGATTTTGTTAGTTAGTGTCAGTCACGATTGTATGGTTTAGACGAGATTTACGCTTGGGGGATAATCCTGCTCTAACGATGGCAAAGAGTCTTGGTAAACCGATCATATGTTTATTCAATCTAGACGCCGTTCGCATTGGAAGGCCTGATGTGGATTCAATTCATATCCAGTGGGAGCTCGATTGTTTACGAGCATTGAAGGCCGATATAGAGGCAATCGGAGGGGTATTGTTATTCCATTTCGGAGACATTGTGGACAAGTTGAAGGAAATTCATCGGAAGAATAGCATTGATTCGATTTATGGGAATCAAGAAACGGGATTGCAGTGGTCATGGGATCGTGACAAGTCTGTCTCTAGCTGGTGTCAAAAAGAAGGCGTTCGGTTCGTCGAATTCCCGACAAATGGTGTCATTCGAAAACTGGAATCAAGAGACATGTGGAAACAAGAGCGTGATTTGAGAATGGAGAAATCGGTGATAATCCCTCCTACGGAAATCACTCCGCCCTTTGATATTGAATCTGATAAAATACCCAATATCTCGGACTTTGGATTAGTTGAGCGTTCGCTCATAAACCGGCCTGAACCAGGAGAAAGGGCAGCAACTGCTACGTTGCAGTCATTCTTAGATGAGCGTGGCCGTAACTATCGGAGAGGCATGTCCAGCCCCATCTCTGCGCAGAGTGCTTGTTCGCGCCTATCGCCATTCATTAGTGTGGGCTGTATATCCATACGACAGATACTCCAGCATACCAAGAAGAAGTTGGAAGCCGTGAAGAGGGACCCGAGAGCAAGGGAGAATCTTGGCTGGACTGGGAGTTTGAGCTCATTCCAAAGTCGCTTAGCATGGCACTGTCATTTCATACAGCGTCTCGAAGTTGAGTTAACACTGGATAGCATCGCAATGAATCCAGAGATAGACTCACATCTGAATCGTTCGATGGATGATTTAAGATATCAGGCATGGGCGAAGGGAAGAACTGGTTGGCCATTCTTCGATGCTTGTATGCGATCACTGATCGCCACTGGATGGATAAATTTCCGAATGAGGGGTATGCTTCAGTCAGTCGCTTCATACACTCTTTGGTTGCCTTGGCAATTAACGGGATTGCACTTGGCGAAATCTTTCTTGGACTATGAACCGGGAATACATTGGTCGCAAGTTCAAATGCAATCAGGAGTAACTGGAATTAATTCGATTAGGGCATATTCAGTTTCTAAACAGTCTCGTGACCAAGACCCTGACGGAGATTTCATCAGATATTGGGTGGAGGAATTACGAGATGTTCCAACATCATTCATTCATGAACCATGGCTCATGGATTTGAATCAGCAAAAAGAGTACGGTTGCATACTAGACGTGGATTATCCAAGACCCATCGTTGATGAGAAGGTTTCACGAAAAGAGGGTGTTAGCCGATCTTATTCAGCGAAATCTCAGCCTGGAGTTAAGCGAAGATCTCGTTTGGTGTACAAACTCCATGGCAGTAGGAAGCGTCAACGAGGTGCTGGAAATTAAAGGAGAAGAGCTTGATAATTCAATCGACGGAAACCGGAAGTATTCGGGTAGTCCTGTATCCTTGTAGGGCCTTGAGATACTTCATTTCCCTGAATATATCGTCTAGTTCGTCATCCCCTGTCTCAATTCTGAGTGATCTGATGGTCAATAGCTTGGAAGGCGTGCATACACCCATTACGGAGGAAGGAGTTGCCTTCCTGAGAACTGCTGGAGATATCTGCAAATTACCCCTGCCTATGAGGAATCCCTGGCCGCCCATGGGCGATAGTAAAATCGTCACATCGCCTTGGTGTGAGTCCAACAACTCAATCAAGCCCTCCTCGCTAAGATCTGTTCCAACCTGATTATTGTCTAATGATGCGTCTATTCCGAGTAAGGTTGGGCTCAAACCCACAATTTCTCCAATTCTACGCAAAGTACCCCCTGACCCCCATATGACTAGTCTCTCAGGAGACATCAAAACGTCCCGAACGTGCTCAGCGATTCCCTCAATTACCTCATCTTCCGAGGCTGATTCAACCATTTCTTTTGCCCCCTGCATCCATCTCGGACTTGAAGGCGTCATTGCTTCTGCATACAAGCGAACGGACCAACCCCCATCTCGGTAAGCTTCCTCGTCGAGATCTAGAACCTCTGTTGAGGCGATGAGCAAATCACCTCCCATCCAAGCCTCTACCACCTCCGCTGCAGCTTTAGGGGAGCTGGCGAAACACCCAGAGTACATCTTGACCCCGCAGGGTATTCCAACGATCGGTGTGGTGGCAGATTCGTTTTCTTCTAGGGTTTGTATCAGGTCTCTTGTTGTTCCATCTCCGCCTGCATAGAGTATTAGATCAGCCCCCTGATTAACGAGTATCTTTACCAGCTCTCTTGTATCTTGATTAGAAGTGGTGCCTCTAGATTCGTGTACAACAATCGTATTGACATCAGATTCTGAATCAAGCCACTCGGACCCCATCCTCCCTTCGGATATTAGCAGTGTAGCTCCGTATCTTGTAAGAGCGGTTTCCAAAAGTTCCATTGCCGATCTTGCCCGGGGGCCTGCTCGATCTTCAGCACCTGCGGCCCTAGCTTCCAAAGCCAGATCGTCAGATCCCTTCAGACCGAGTCTCCCGCCAAGACCTGCATCTGGATTGACCACGAGCCCGATGCGGAACATAGTCACCGGAAAGGATGGTTCAACTTAGGGATACGCCTGAAATTGGGAATCAAATCTCATTCCACTACTAATTCGTAATCTTGTCAGGATGCCCATATACAGCAGTACTGTGCTTGTACCTTCCACGGCCTTCATAACCAAATGTCGATGGAGACGCAACTAGGATTTCCATGGCGATGGTCAACGTCGAACTCTCTGATGGCACTGTTCATGAGTATGCCGAGGGCATAACTGCAGGTGAAGTGATCTTCAATGTCCATGGAAAAAAGTCTGGAGCCGTGGCGGTTCTTATCGATGGAGAGGAAAGGGATTTCTCACATACCATAGAATCCGATTGCAAAATAAAGCCAATATCAGGCGATAGTGATGAGGGTTTGTACATCCTTCGGCACTCTTGTGCACATCTACTTGCCCAGGCTGTTGTAGAGCTGTTTCCGGATGCGAAACCAACAATCGGTCCGCCTATTGACCATGGATTCTACTATGACTTCCATATGGACCCTATAGGGGATGAAGATCTCAGAAACATAGAGAAGAGGATGCAACAGCATATCAGATCCAATCATAAAATCATACGAGAGGAATATGATAACTCGACATTGAGAGAGATGTTCGGATCTAATAAATTCAAAATTGAGATCATGGATGACAAAGTGGGTCATGATGTTGGGTCTTCTGCATATCGTCAAGGTGATTTCATTGATTTGTGTCGTGGACCACATGTCCCGTCAACATCCCACTTGAGGTGGTTCAAGCTTACAAGCACCAGTCAAGCTTACTGGAGGGCCGATAGTTCGCGAGAGTCATTGGTAAGGATATACGGAATGTGCTATTCCTCGAAGGAAGGTCTCAAAGAAAGACAGCGTCAGATAGAAGAAGCAGCAAAAAGGGACCATAAGAAAATCGGCAAGGAAATGGAACTCTACATGATCGATGAGTTGATTGGAAAGGGGCTACCTGTTTGGCTCCCCAATGGAGAGATCCTGAAATCTCAAATTGAGAAGTTTGCAGTTGAGACCGAAGATAACTATGGTTACGTACGCGTCACTACCCCCGTACTTGGAAAGAAGCAGCTCTTCGAAGCAAGCGGGCACCTCCCACACTATGCTGATGGGATGTATCCACCCATGGAAATGGATGATGGGACATATTATCTCAAGGCGATGAACTGTCCAATGCATCATCTTGTATACAAAAACAAGAAGAGGTCGTACAGGGATTTGCCGCTTAGAGTGGCCGAGTATGGTACTGTCTATCGAAATGAGTTGTCAGGTACGCTGGCTGGTCTTCTGAGAGTGCGTATGCTTTCGATGAACGATGCACACATCTATTGTACGCTTGATCAGGTCGCTGAAGAAGTTGCGTCAAATGTACGCATGGTCCAGGACTACTATTCCGCATTCGGATTTGAAGACTATTCATTCAGACTGTCCCTGTGGGATCCTGAAAAGACCTCCAAATATATCGATCAACCGGAAAACTGGGCATCGACACAAGACAGATTGCGTTCGATAATGGATGATCTTGGCGTGGATTACGTTGAAGCAGTCGGTGAAGCGGCATTCTATGGGCCCAAAGTAGACATTCAGTTCAGAACTGCTCTTGGCAGAGAAGAGTCCATGTCTACAATACAACTCGACTTCGCAGCAAAAGAGAGATTTGGATTATCATATATGGATGAAACAGGCTCTGAGAATGGAGAGGTTCTTGTCATACACAGGGCGCCTCTGTCGACGCATGAGCGATTTGTTGCATTCCTAACGGAGCATTGGATGGGGAATTTCCCAACTTGGCTTTCGCCCACCCAGGTTCAGATAATCACCATCTCTGAACGTCACGCCGAGCATGCTGCGAAAGTAGCGCTTGATCTGAGAGAGCAGGGTGTGAGAGTCTCTCTGGACGACTCGGACAGCACGATAGGTAGGAAAATTAGGACTCACAGGAAGATGCGGCCTGCCTACATGCTGATAATCGGAGAGGAAGAGGTGGAAAATGGGACTGTCTCAATCAGGGCTAGAAATGGCGATCAACGCAATGGTGTGCTGCTTGGGGATTTCATCGACGGTATAGTTGAAGAAATCAAGAGCAGGTCGCCTTCCACGAATATGGTTTGAGATTTAATTTAAACATCGAATTTAACTTCATGGCGACTTAGTTTCTTCTGATTATCTGGCTATCGGTCAGTCTTGAACCCGTTCCGTTGAAATCAACTAGGCTTTTCGCAGGGTGATGATCATCTCGAAGACGCCGGTTCGAGTCTCATTCTGCGGAGGGGGGACGGATCTGGACGGATTCGCCAAAAAAGAGCATCTTGGAGGCCTTGTTGTCTCAACCGCGATATCTCGTTACATACATGTCACGGTAAACGAACGATTCGATGACCGTATCAGGCTATCATATTCGAGAATGGAGACTGTGGAAAGTCTGGATGAGGTGCAACACGATCTCGTGAGAGAGGCAATGAGGGTAACTGGAGTTACGAGTGGTGTTGAGATAACAACAATCGCAGACATACCCTCCAGAGGTACCGGTCTTGGGTCTTCATCAGTCGTGACCGTGGGTGTGCTCAATGCCCTTCACCATCTGGCTGGCAGAACCGTGGGGCCTCGGCAACTTGCAGAAGAAGCCTGTAAGATAGAGATTGACATCCTTGGGGAACCGATAGGAAGGCAGGATCAATATGCTGCTGCATTCGGCGGTTTGAATCGGATATCATTCAACGAGATGGGTGTGAAAGTTGTACCCATAACGACGGATCCCGAGATAGTGAGTCGCATGGAGAAGGAATTTTGCCTGGTCTATACCGGTTCGACGCGAAGCGCATCGGCTGTACTCGGTGAAGAGAGTGCTGACGCCGATGATAAATTGAGACGGCTTAGGGTGATAAGAGGGCAGGCTGAAGAGGCTGAGAAACTCATTCGTTCTGGTGATTTGAATGCTCTTGGTCGTCTTCTGCATGATACGTGGGAAATCAAAAAGGGACTGTCTCCGAGTGTGACGAGCGAAGGTCTTGACTCGTTATATTCCAAGCTGATTGAGTTGGGGGTGACGGGGGGCAAGCTTCTCGGCGCAGGAGGTGGTGGTTTCTTCCTTGTCCATGGCGATGATTCAATCGCATCGAGACTAATGAGTTCGCTTCCTGAGATAAACAGGGTTCTCCCATTGGCAATTGAAGAAAAGGGATCCGAGATCATCCATTCCTAACATGGCCTGAAGACTTTACTGCTTCTTTTATGATATGGTTCACAATGAGTTGAAGGTCTTCTATCCTCTCCATCGAATGAGAGGGTACAACAAGACATACATCGACTATGGAGGGCAACTTTCCACCAGCGCCACCACGGTAGTCTCCTGTGATGGCCGCGGTTCTGCAAGACCTGCCTCTCGCAAATTCCAACGCTCGGACAACGTTTTCACTTGTGCCTGAGCCACTAAATCCGATGACAAGGTCTTCGTCTCTCAAGAATGTGGTGAGTTGTCCGACGAATACGTCCTCGTAGGAGACGTCATTGGCAAATGCCGTCAGCGAGGCAACATTGTCTACGTGGGAGATAGTTCTGACGCGCAACTCCTTCGACCAGTCACCAGCGCTGTGAGACGGGGTAGCAGCGCTCCCTCCATTTCCCACGAAGTGGATTGTTGCATCTCTGCCGATTGCAGAGACTACCTCATGATACAGAGATTCCAGATCGTCTCGAGATAGTTCCTCGAGGGTGCGTTGGAGATCCTCGAGGTATCCTCCAGCGAAGTCTTGGAAGTCGAAGCCCATGAGGGGTTGCTATGAGCGTGCCTTCTTGAGTGCATCTATTCCCATTCAAACAAGTCTTCTGAGAGATTCCATGGCCTCATCTGCTGATCCCATGCTGTTTCTAGAGGCTTGGAACGAGTCATTTTCGAAATTCTCTCTTGCTAAGGCCATATGCTTCTCAGCGAGTCTCCTTGAAGAGTCACCTGGCCCGATTCCTGAGGAGTCGAGGTTCTTCCTGAGTGTCTTCCATTCCCCCTCCAAGAACTCAAGAAGCTCTCCTGTATCTCTCCGGGTGGCGTCAACCGAATCCAGATCGCTGATGATTGACTTGAGTTCTTCATCTGCCTGTATCCAGAGCCCTTCTTTTGAAAGTGAAATAGCACCCTCTAGTCGCTTCTCAAATATCGCCTTCTCCGAAAGAGGGAATCTGCTCTGTATCATCCTCTTCTGACGTACTGACTGCTTGAATGATCTTCTTGATTCGCTTCGATTATACAGTCTTCTGGCAACAGATTCCAAGCCTCCCATCGCAAGTGACAGTTCGCCATCTTCGATTGAGGCATCTATCTCGGAGAGTTGTAATTCAACTTCTTCCAATATGTCCGGGTGTTCTGAAGTGAGGTGGGAGCTCACCTCGGATCTTCTTGCTCTGACTCTGTCCAATGCTTCGCTCAGAGACTGGAGTTGCTCTGGAAGTGCCTCTAGGAAATGAAGAGCCTCGTCTGGTCTATGTCTTTCCATTGCCTTTCGTGCAGATTCAATCATCGCAGCAATTGTGTCTGATTCAATTATATTCTCCTTCTCGAGTATTTTCTCGGCCTCTGATAGCGCCTCTCTTGCTGGTTCCCAGAATAGGCATACCCGATTTGCTACTTTCTTTGCCTCTCTGTATATTGTCTCAGCCTCTCGAAAAGAACCCAGAGCGCGTTCACTGTCTGCTTTCTCCATCAGGGAGACTAATTCAGTGGCCTCTGGGGCAATTGACTCTGCCTGGTTGACTAGCACCATTACTGCTTCACGGATCTCAGATAGGTCCCTGTCTATCGAAAGAGCCAATTCAATCTCATGTTCAACTGATTTCAACCTAGAGTGGCCTCGACTTGTATTTGACCATCCTTCCTCCCGGGCCAGCTTCAATAGCGAAGAAGCATGATCGAGGCGGATTCCAGCCTCATTGATTTCCAAGATTCTTATTTCAACAGTGTCTATTTTCCTAAACAGATCGCGCCTACCCTGGAGTGCGGGATCGGGACGAAGTATGTCAAACAAGAGAAGGACTGCTATTACTGAAGCGGAGATAGCTGCAATCATGATTTCTGACCCTTGAGAGATCATTATTGCGATCGCTGTCGAGAGTCCTATCATACCGAGCAGTCCTCTGAATCTTCGAGCAATGACAGATGATGAGAATGCGCTTCGACTATACTCGTGCAACACAATGGCGAGCAGGGCCAAAATTGCTCCAGATGCGAGTCCCTTGAAATCTGACTCTGAGCTGGCAGCAAGTCCAATGAAAATAGGCCATGAAATCGATGATAGCGAAGCAAGTCGTGTACGCTTACGGCCATCATAAGATGAAAGATCAGAGATGATGAATGCCATCGAGAAGATGACGGCTATCTCAATCAGATGGAGGCCAATCGGTTCTTCTGATTTGAGAGATTGGCTTAGGCGGAAAGCACCGATCGCGACGATGGCCAGAGAGGTGAATCCAACTAAACGGCCTACATTCCTTCTCTGACGAGCCACGCCTCTATCCGCATAATCCAGAGGGAGCATGATGGCTCCTAAGCCTCCATGACCAAGAGTTGAACGGTTAGATGATCATTGATCGGACGAATCGCCCCACCTTCTGATAGCGGCGTAAGATAATGCGACTATCGCCACGGATACAAACACAGGCGGAAGCCAATCAGGGAGATTATCCCGGATAGTGATGTTTCCCGTAAGATCGATCGTCTCCTCATTACCTCCGGGAAGTTGGAACCAAATTAGTTTCAGGTCTAGTTCTCCAACTGAATCAGGAGTGATTGCCAGAGATATTCGGGACAGTGCGGGTCCTGCAGAAGTGGCAGGCACGATAATGCCATCCGGAGAGCATATGTCTCCACTACACAACCGTGCCGAACCACTCCCGGATCCTTCGTTGTTTATCGAGGCCGTAATTACAAGGGGTTTGTTCAATCCAATGTCTCCGGATACCTCGATGGTTGGGGGACTGGAAAATATCACTCCTTCAGCAGGGTCTATCTCAATAGGCACTTCCAGGGATGACTCATGGCCTGAAGGATCCCACGAGACGATGCGAATTACATGATTCCCTGGTTGTGCCTCCCCGAGCGATATTACGCCATCCATGTCTGAATATACGGCCATGTCATACACATAGTGGTCATCAAAGACGATAGTCCACAAGGTAGAGTCTAGAGCATCAAGTCTATCGTACGAGCCGGTTATGTTCAGTTGAATCTCTTGTCCTGCGATCAGTCTGGTGGAAGATTCCACAGATACGCCTGACAGCATTACCTCGGGGACTATGACCGGGCCCTCATCATCCAAGACGACGATCGTCCAGTTTCCAACGATGTTGTTCCCAACTGAATCTTGAACGTCTATTGAGAAAAACCACTTTGTTGGCTCTCTCTGGGAATGACGGTCGTCTGGATCCCTGTGTGGTCCATTGGTGGACTGGCCGTGATAGAATGCCTCCGTGATTTCTAGGATATCGGTGCCTGTTCGCGTGAAGCCTCCGCTTCTATTCGATTCGAGATAGATTCTGACTGGATCGCCTTCCTGGTCATATGCCTCGATAATTGATCTGAGAACTGTACCGGATGGCAGTGAAATGATATTGGATTCGGGTTGTATCTCATTCCACTGCCCAGTACCAACAGAAGATTGGAATGAGATGCTGAAGGTGGGTGATGCGGTGTCGACAGTGACGGTCTGAGCCCATGAAGAATTGGCTCCATGGGCATCTGTGCAGTTCATCGAAAAGAAGACCTGTTCTCCGTGTTCTAATTCCATCGTAGATGTTTGAATTTCCAGAACATTGCCGGAATGTTCAATCTTCCCAAAGGGGCCCTCTACGACCCACTCGGGCACTGGATCGACTAGTCCGTTATCCTCGCATAAGCCGGTTAGATGGATGTTGGAATGAGGGGAAATCGTTGTCGAACCTCCCCCCTGTCTGACAGCAGATGCCGAAGGTGGGACGTTCGTATCGAGGGATATCCGTATATCAGATGCGACTGGTGAAGAAGATCTTTCGACTGTGAATCCACTTTCGCTTGGGGTCATTATGCTCGATTGTGCACTGAACCTGTACTCCCATGGATATGGCAAGATAACCCTCATCGGGACGGTCTCCACGAGAGAGCCGGTTCTAGGCAAATCGAGTAATCTGATGGCTCTACCATCAGCGGCCCCTAGTATATCGGCGGTCTCGTTCCACCCCCACATGTGGGACATTTCGAGGGGGCCATCAGGTATGGTGGTCGAATTGAATGATATGGGTCCGGCGAGGGTGAATGGTTGCAGATCGAATGAACAACAACCGGCTATTTCTCCATCCCCCCAAAGCCGACTTTGCTCGAGTTGTATCGAGAATGCATGTGATTCTGATTGGGATATATTGCCGTCTCCATCTCCGATGTGGGTATCAATCTGATATCTGACGCCCATATGGGGATCGGGGAGGAAGTCAGCCCCGATTATGCTGGGCGCTGAGATGGAAAGTTGCCATGTAGCAGATATCCCGTGGCTCTGGTCTATCGAGTGTATTGCTAGAGTGGAGTTGCCTTCTGGTTCAGGGGCTTGATTCTCCTCAGAAGCCGCTGTTTGACTCAAAGCCACTGAGAAAAATAGGGTTGCCAGAAGAGCAATTGGCAATGATCTCCGGGCATTCACAATCAGTTGCATGAACTTCTGCGCTTCAATCCAACGGATTTTCGTCAGAAGACCGAATCGGCCTCAGAATCGAATAAAATGCAAATGCGGCCCATATGGCTCCTAAAACAGCAAATGGCCATTCACCAGTCACAGTCGCTCTGACTGTTAGAAGGACCTCGCCGATTCCCATGGAAGTCAGATAAGCAAATGATCTGCTCGATATGATGGCTCTTGTCTCAAGTGCGAATGCAGCGAGAACAAGCAGCATTCCAAGATACGCACCCGCCATTGTCAGCTCCATGTATCGTGTGACATGCATGATGCACATGAACCATGGCGCGCCCCGTTGTAGAATGGGAAAAAGAAAAGACGGTTCACGGATTACCGAGGATTATGACCGTGTGGATTGTGGATTCTAATGCCTTCATCCACCTCGGCTCAATAGCATCGGAGGATGCAATCAGGTCGATGGGCGGTGCATTGGCCCCCCACGGGGGGGTCATGCACGTTACCTCGGGAGTCCATGACGAAGTGAAGACGGTCAGATTCCGGTCTTGGAAAGGACGGCCTCGTGTTCTTGATGTTCTCAAGGACTTGCTCCAGACGACCTCGATCTCTCCCGACGAGATACGTGGCCTGGCCACTGCCATAGGGGAGAAAGCCGCCCCACAGGATGTCGATGTCTCTCTGATGGTTCTTGCAGCACGGATGCATGGAGAAGGTCGTGACGTAGTCTTGGTATCGGACGACTACAAAATGACAACCACGCGTGAAAGGGCAGGTCTAGGGTACTCGACATGTCCCCCCTCAACGTTCCTTCAGAGGCTTGCAGATGGAACAGAGGGTTCAGATGGTGGGAAGCTCAGAAGTTTGGCCAGGAGAGTCCGCGCGGCTGAGATGAGGTATGCAATAAGCAGGGCCGGAGAGTACGATATCCAGGGCAAGTTGACTTGGTTGGTTGAGAGTTTGTTAACTGCTAGGCCGCCAATTCCCCCTCCTGTGAAAGAGGATGAGGCAGGTGGAGTCGAGATTTCAATCCGCGCGCTTAGGAGGCATATCGCAGGAGAGAAGGTGAAAGGTTCTGTACTGAAGCGACTAGGGGATTTGCCATCGATATGCGCTTCTGTTGGTGAGATTGATGGTCATCTTGAGTCTCTTCTTGGAGAAGGGGGAGATCCGAGTGATCTCTATGTCTCAAGTTTAGGAGTTCTTCAGAGTGTTCTTGAATCAACAGGCATGGGGCTTGCGCCGTTGAATGACGAGTTGTGCATGATTGCACACAGAGTCATGGCAGGCCCAATATCGAGGCTGGAGTCTGTCTTGGGGCTTCTTGCGGGTTCTCTGGGGCGTAACGAGGCTTCGAGTTTACATCTAGCACGCGCCCTTAGCCAAGCCAGTCTTGCCGATGATGCGAGTGCTGAATCTAGGATAATGCACCATCTTGGACTCATGGCGATTGCAGCGGATGAGCCGGAAAGGGCGGTTTTGCTTTTCGATGGGGCATCTGCTCAATCATTGAGGAGCGGTAATTCCAACCTCAGGCACCTCATAGCCGCTGGGATATCGAGGCATCTCTCAGGAGATGGTGATGGGGCTGATTCCAATATATCTGAGGCTGCAAGGATAATTGATGAAGATGAGGGTTCTGCGATTGAACCCCTGGTGATTCTCGCGAGGTCATTGATGGGGATCGACAAGCCCTGGCTGGCGCTCGAGATTTTCGATGAGGCACTCGAATGTGCCATAGAGGCTGAGATTGAGTCGGAGGTTGATAGGATACGGAACCTACTGACTCTCGTAAATGTGGCAGCGGTCGGAGAGGAGGACGATGAGCGTCGATCTCTCCGAAGGCTGCTTGATGGGTTGAATCGGGTCGAAGGGGTAGCCGAAGAGCGAGTTGAAACCGTAACTGGAGAAGTCGACGAGGCAGTGGATGCGCAATTAGTGCCAATTGAAGAAACTTGGAGAGATTGGCGGGCATCGAATGACCTGGTACCTGACAGGGAGCCCCTGAGTGTCCTCAGAGTGGTGGAAGGAGAGGATGGGCTACTTGCTGTTGTCCATCATTCCGAGCTTGGGGGCCTAGGGATATGGCTCCCTGGCGAGGCTCCTGAATTAGCTCCCGGCCAGCGATTGACGATATCGGGAACGAGGATAAAGTTGGCAGAGCCAACCAAGGACCTAACGGCCTCTCAGAACATAAGGGGACTAATAGCGGTGGAAAGCCCTCAGGCGCTCAAGATATCGATTGAGGCAATCCAGGATCCTGCTACTGAATCATGATTGATCAATCGATACCTTGAGGCAATTGGAATCAGAGATTTCTCCGACCGGCCACCAATGCTGCTCCGAGCATAGCGACGAGTACTGTGATTCCAAGGAATCCCGGTACGCTTTCGGAGGGCTCTGGCTGTGCTGAGGGCGGTGGCGGGGCTACACCTGTTCCAACAGTTACGACGCCCACCATGTCCATTGAGACGTGGGGTTCGCAGATGTAGTGGAACGTGCCGTCTTCATCGAAAGTGATTCGATAGTCGACAGTAGTCTCTGCTGGGCCGCTGTACGCTCCCCCCATCTTCCGTGAGGTATCACCTTCTGAGTCAATCTCTGCAACATTGTGGGCCATGGACTCGTCAGTCCAAATCCAGCATACGGTCTCGCCGACCGCCACAGACAGATCTGTGTTATCGAAAGCAAATCCAGACTCATCGATACCCACGACGTAGTCACAGCCCTCAGGAACTGCTGGCTCGTCTGCGGGCGGCATGAGCACCTTGTCGATCACGTGGATGACTCCGTTCGATGCTGGGACGTCAGCGAGTACGACGTTGGCGTCGTTGACCATGACTCCCTCGGCCACCGTGAACGAGAGGTCGTCCTCGTTGACGGCGGTGGCCGTCATGCCGTCTGTGACCGCTGATGCTGGGACTGAGCCCGAGACAACGTGGTACAGCAGGATATCAGTCAGCGTGGCCTTGCCCTCGACCGTGTCCAATGCGGCAAGGTCGATTCCAGCTGCGGCGAATGCATCGTCCGTGGGCGCGAACACCGTGAACGGTCCTGGTCCCTGGAGCGTCTCGACGAGCTCCGCTTGAGCCAGAGCGGCTACAAGCGCAGTGTGGATGGTCGTAGCCTGGGCCGTCATTGCAATGTTCATGGCAGGGGTCCAAACGTATGCCTCGCAAACCTCTTGGCTGACAGTGGCGTCTGGTACGTGAGTAAACATGTTGTAGCATCCCGTAAACGACATTCCGCCAAAGTTAGCATCGACGTAGTATGCGTAAGATGTGCATTCCTCGAACGAGGCTCCTGCGGATATAGCGTGAGTGTGGGTGTTGTAGCATATGTCCCCATCAGCCTCGGTGATGCCTGCGGGCGGCATTAGCACCTTGTCGATCACATGGATGACTCCGTTCGATGCAATTACGTCCGCAGTGGTAACGTTTGCATCGTTGACCATGACTGCCCCGTCTGTAACGGTGAAGGAGAGATCGTCCCCGTTGAGGGCTTGCGCCGTCATTCCGTCGGTTACATCCGATGCGGTGACTGAGGCGAATACTACGTGGTATAGGAGAATATCGCTGAGGGTTGAGTTCTTCTCAGCTGTGTCAAATGTGGTGAGGTCGATTCCAGCGGCGGCAAATGCGTCGTCGGTGGGTGCAAAAACCGTGTAAGGCCCTTCTTGCTGTAATGCAGCTACCAACCCAGCATGGATTAGAGCGTCGACAAGGATGTCATGAGACCCAGTGGCCTGGGCATTTGCGGGTATGTCCATGTTTTCATCAGCCACAACCACTGGCGAGATGAGCAGACTAGCGGTAATGAGCATGGCTAAGATATGTTTCTTCATGGGGGCTTAGCGCGGAGGGGGTCCTATTGAACGGCTGTATTTTCCTTCATTGTGAGAATTAGTGATTTGATTATCTCCATTAACGCAGTACTGAACGACATTTTGATTGTGTTTATTGGTATTCTTGATATCCTAAAATATCAGGGGCGCCCACACTCAAGACCAACTTGATTAATTGATATCGCAACTCGTCAGATGCAGGAGGTGGGTACAGTGGACGATTTCAGCTTATTTCTGGCTTCTAGGAGGTCTACGCGGGATTTTCTCCCAGACCCCGTGCCCATGGAAATGATAGAACAGATAATCCAAGATGGTTTGACTGCACCTAGCTGGAGTAACACTCGTCCGTTTGTGGTGGCCATAGCGACTGGAGAGGTGAGAGACCGCCTCTCGGAAGAGTTCCTCAGGCGTTGGAATGCTGTCAAGGATTTTCGTGGTAGTGGTATTCTTAGGAAGATCGGCTCGATTTTCAAACGCTATGGTTTCCCGACGAGCAATTGGTTGGTTGTCAAGAAGTATCACAAGGATTTGCTTCCGAGATCCAAGAAAATCGGGAAGGATCTGTATGCTCACATGGGTATTGAGAGGCAGGACAAGGAAGCCAGAGATGGATTCTGGGCTAGGAATTACGAATTCTTCGGCGCTCCCGTGGAGCTATTCTTGTTCACCCACAGGAGTCTTGGGAAATTCGCAGCCTCTGATGCGGGCCTTTTCATGCAGAATCTGATTCTCTCAGCTCATTCCAAGGGCCTTGGGACCTGTCCTCAAGGGGCTGTTGCGGTTTGGGAGGATGCGGTACGTGAGGAGTTTGAGATTAGCAAGAATTACTCGCTCCTCTGCGGCATCTGCGTAGGATACCCCAGCCAAGACTCGATAAATCAATTTGGAGCTGATAGGATACCTCCATCGGACGTAATCCCCCCATTACGACGTTGAAGTATATTGTTCAAGTACTGTCTCTCAGACCATTGAGTCATGAGCAGGAAGTATTTCGTGAAGTTCGTATCAGAGCCAAAGAATGACACCCTCAAGACGATCGTAGGCGTCGCATGCGCCGCCAGAGCAATCGCAGAGGGGCATGAGGTCAGCGTGTTCTTCGCCGCCGCAGGGACTAGGCTATTGGACCCGGAATACATCGAGGAGCTAAACGAGGAGATGGGTCCCGACTCCACCATGATCTCAGACATGATGGGCGTGATTATCGAGAATGCGACGCTCTACTGCTCCTTCGCCTCCGTCAAGGCCACTCTCGGTCATAGCGAGGGCGACGGTGCACTGATTGTGGCCGATGACAAGATCGAGTGGAGTGGACCACCCGGCGTTATCGAGCTTAGCGCTGCTTCCGATGTACAGCTTGTATACTGAAGGAAGTTGGGATGTTGCCCTCTCAGGGCATGCATGCTTTGCGTTGAAATAGGGATGTGGAGTCGGTTAGAGCATGGGAGACATGCAGACAACCTTCATCATGATCAAGCCTGACGGTGTTCAGAGAGGCCTGGTTGCCGATATAATCGGAAGGTTCGAGACCAAGGGACTACGTCTCGTGGGCCTGAGACAACTCACCCCCAGCATGGAGCTTGCAGAGGCGCACTATGCTGTGCACAAGGAGCGGCCATTCTATGGCGGACTGATCGAATTCATCACGTCTGGGCCGGTTGTGGCAATGGCATGGACCGGTGTCGATGCTATCAGCGTCGCTAGGAACATCATCGGCCCGACGGATGGCCGTGTGGCCGCCCCGGGCACGATCAGGGGGGATCTTGCCATGGATATAGGACACAATGTGATTCACGGCTCCGATGGGGAAGATACGGCCGAGTTCGAACTTGGCCTTTGGTTCCCGGATGGTCTTGTGGACTGGGCTCGAGACGCGGAGAGGCATATCTACGAGTAATCGTTCTATTTAGCAGAGGAAATAGCATGAGATGGTGTTATGTTGGAACGAAGACAGCCCATCGTCGCGGTTCTTGGCCATGTTGATCATGGCAAGACGAGCCTCCTTGACCACATACGCTCGCTCGGATCCCAGCGTCAAGCTTCTGTGATGGACAGGGAGGCTGGGGGAATTACCCAGCACATAGGGGCAACCGAGGTTCCCTCAGATCTCCTGAATGAGTTATGCGGCCCTCTCCTCGGAGGAAAGTCATTCGATTCGCCCGGGCTGCTCTTCATAGACACGCCTGGACATCATTCCTTCTCCACGCTCAGGAACAGAGGGGGTTCACTTGCCGACATCGCCATTCTCGTGGTAGATCTGAAGGAGGGGCTCAGGCCACAGACGATAGAGAGCATAAGGATCCTGAAGAAGGCGAAGACTCCGTTCGTGGTTGCTGGGAACAAAGTGGATCGCATACACGGATGGAAGAGCGAGAATGGTCGCCCCATGGCTCTAGCGATGAGGAATCAAACGAAGGATGCAATGGGTTACTTCGACCAGTCCTTTTGGGATCTCGTTGGTGGATTCGGAGAGCACGGATTCAATCTCGACAGATATGATCGAATCAAGGACTTCACCAAGGAAATTGCATTGGTCCCTGTTTCTGCAAAGGAGGGAGAGGGGATACAGGATCTTCTCGCCGTTGTCATCGGGCTAGCAGAAAGGTACCTCGCCGATCAGCTCACCGACATAGAAGGTGCAGGAGAAGGCACGGTCCTTGAGATGAAGGAGGAGAGGGGGCTTGGCAAGACCCTGGATGTAATCCTGCATCGCGGATCGATCGCGAAGGGGGACGAGATCGTCTTGGTGACGCCGGAAGGAGGAGTTGCCACGACAGTGCGAGGGCTATTCAAACCTAGAGGCATGGCAGAAATGAGAGACGCCGGTGATCGCTGGAATGACGCGGAATCTGCGAGTGCCGCCTCTGGACTCAAGCTTTCAGCCCCCGACCTGGACGGCGTTCTCGCAGGAACGACACTGCGAGTGGTGAGGGATGCCAATGAGCGGAAGGAGGCCCTCAAACTCGCATCGGAGGAGTCTAGCCTGAGCATCGACTTGGAGGAGGAGGGGGTTTGCATCAAAGCGGACACTGTTGGCGGCCTTGAGGCTCTGGCGATGGAACTCAAGGAAATAGATGTGCCAATACGATCCGCTTCGATCGGAAAGGTCGGGAGACGAGACATAAGGGGTGCTGAGACAGCGTCGGACCCGCTTCACAGACTCATACTCGGATTCTCGACGAGCGTCCTATCTGATGCGCAGAATGAAATCGACTCCTCGGACAGTGGTCTGAAGGTGATATGCTCTGACATCATCTATCACATTCTCGATGAGCGAGAACGCTGGGTAGAAGCCAGAACCGCGGAATTGGAGGAAGAATCTCGAGAGAAGATCGTCTATCCGGGAAGGATTCTCCTCCTTCCAGACCATACCTTCAGAGTGAGTAAGCCGGCAGTTGTTGGGGTTCGCGTGCTTGGGGGACGCATACACATAGGCCAGCGTCTCCTCAAAGACGGTTCTCCCGTTGGTCAAATCAAATCGATTCGAAGCGGAGAGGACAGTATGAAGGAAGCGAAACAGGGGGATGAGGTCGCGGTTGCTATCGACGGGGTGGTCGTTGGACGTCAGATTGAGGAGGAGGACGTTCTTCTGGTAGATGTGCCGGAGTCACATGCCAAGCGTCTTAGAAAAATGAGCCTTAATGCCATGGAAAGCGAGATTCTTGGTGAGTTGCTGGAGATTCACCGACGCGAGGATCATTTCTGGGGACGTTGATTCAACTCACTCCCATAGCCCCCCAACCCTTTAATGCGCAATCGAAAGAATTCGGGCCGAGTTCACCATGGCGATGGCTGCAAGCGACCCGAGTTCTAGAGAACTCATTCAAACTGTCTCAATGATCTCTAACAACCTGATGGGCGAGGTAGCTAAAGTCATAATCGGGAAGGAAGAGAACCTTCGAAAGATCGCTGTTGGTATTCTATCCAATGGAAATATGCTCCTAGAGGATTTCCCCGGGCTTGCAAAGACATTGATGGCCAACACATATGCTACAGCCCTGGGATGTAAATTCAAGCGTGTTCAATTCACACCTGATCTCCTTCCCGCAGACATCATGGGGACATACATGTACGATCAACAGGCGGGGGAATTCAAGCTTCGACCGGGTCCATTGTTCACTAATGTGCTTCTAGCAGATGAGATTAACAGGGCCCCGCCGAAAACTCAGGCAGCGCTGCTTGAGGCCATGGAAGAGAAGCAAGTCACGATAGAGGGGATCACCCACAAGCTTCCAGCACCATTCATCACGATAGCCACCCAGAACCCGATAGAACAGGAGGGGACGTATCCCCTTCCTGAAGCCCAGATGGACCGATTCCTGATGAAGATGTCAATGGGGTACCCTGACAGGCAGGAGGAGAAGTCGATATTACAGCGCAGGAAGCTCAGAGGGAAGGATGATCATGACGTTCAACAGATTACAAGTCCGAAGAAGGTTGTCGCCATGCAGAAGGCACTTGAGACGGTCCATGTTGATGCAGCCATCTTGACGTACATCGTGGAGCTTGTTCAGAGGACTCGTGAGGACCACCGTGTCGTGACTGGTGCGTCCCCTAGAGCGAGTCAATCCCTGTTCAAGACGGCGCGTGCGAGTGCCGCAATTGATGGTAGGGACTACGTGATTCCTGATGATGTCAAGCGTGTGGCGCTTGATGTTGTGAGTCACAGGATTGTCTTGAAGCCTGAATCAAAGATTAGGGGCATCACAGGCGAACACATTGTTCGAAAGGTGATTTCAGAAGTTCCGGTTCCAGTCGTGCAATGAGCAAGTACCATCCATCGTCGGCTCCCGGGCAGTTGCATGGGGCGTGCCGTCGTCATCGCTGTGGTCAATCACAAAGGCGGATGTGGAAAGACCACTACAGTGACTAATCTTGGCGCTGCACTTGCTGCGGGATCCCCTGAAATGGGGATAATCGCCAACAAGGTTCTGATCGTGGATCTTGACCCCCGAGGGAACGTAGCAACGACCTTTGGGGTCGAAAAGCGATCCCTTGGACCAACGATGAATAATCTGTTTGAAGCTGTTATCGATGGGTCCAGAATTGATCCGGGTCCGTATATTTTGGCGCCGCATGAATTGACAAAATGTATGAGGAGGGCTTGGAAGCGTCAGAATCCGGACCGGCCCAGAGGGCCTCCTAAAGGTCACTGCGTTGATCGCCTTTCCCTGCTCCCTGCAGATTTGGACCTTTCTGGCATAGAAATAGAGCTAGCAATGAGAATTGGGAGGGAGCATCGTCTGAAGATCGCTCTCGAAGGTGCGATGGATGATTATGATCTGATAATCATAGATACCCCTGCTTCTCTAGGATTGCTGACCGTCAATGCGCTTACAGCTGCAGATTGGTTGCTCATCCCCATACAAGCAGAGTTCTACGCATTGGAGAGCATGGGTCAGCTCCTGGACACCCTGAATAAGGTTCAAACTGCGGTCAATCCGAAGCTACGTCTTCTCGGAATAACCATGACGATGGTCCAAGGCGGTTCTAATCTTGGGCGCATGGTGGCCGATGCAGCGAAACGTCACTTTGGCGGCAGAATCCTAGAGACCCACATTCCGAGAAGTGTTGCAGTTGCAGAGGCTCCTCTGGAAGGGGCACCGGTTGCTCTCTCTAAGAGCCCTATTGGGAGACACCCCGGTAGTCTCGCATACTGGAATCTAGCCAAAGAAGTCAGTTCGAGACTTGAGATAATACGGACTCAGAGAAGTGTTTAACCATCAACTATCGACGAGGCTGCTGACTCAACTATGCGATCCCACTCTTTCAAAAGCTCGCTCTCAATTGAGTCGATATCTGGAGACACGGTATTTTGGTCAGTGAACGAACGAAGTCGGTTCTTAAGCTCAGAAACCCTCTGTGATCGATTGATCTCAAGTCTTCTTTCAAGATCGGCCCATGCAGAGAGGAGAGTCTCTCTCCTCCTCATGATGGCTATTTTTTTCATTGCCTCAATTTCAGCATCAAACCATGCCTCCAGGTCTCCATCGATTTCAGACGTCGCAGCAGCTTCCATGGAGCTTAGACGGTTTGATATTGCTTCTCTATTCTCAGCATCGATTCTCACTCTTTGTTCTTCTATACGATTCGTAATCTCAGCCTCACGCTTTATTCTATACGATCTGAGACGCTCTGCCATCTCAGCCTGTAGCTCAATCCTCTTTGCATCTAACCTTATTCGAATGGAGTTCGAAAGAGCATTGGAGAGTTCATTCTCAAGTCGTCTTTCTAATCTTTCCAACTCCAACTCGTGCTCCATCTGAATTCTTTTTCTCAGCGCATCGAGTCTTTCTTCATATTCGACCTCGATATCAGCGGATACGCGTTCTCTCGTTCTGAGAGCCAAAAGATCGGATCTTCGTCTTCTGTCGACGTCGAGACGATCGCGGATGCGTCTTTCCTCATGTGCGAGCCTTGACTCCATGTCCAGTCTCTGACGTCTTTCTTCTGCTCTCAACGCACGATTTTCGAATTCGGATATTTGCTCCTCATTCATCTCTACCATATCTTCGCTTATTCTGCGAAGGTCTTGCTCAATACGCTCGTTTTGCGCTTCCGCTATTACTTGGCGGACGTCCTCCATGCGGGCGGTGGTGTCTGATAGCGCCTTATTCAACTCGGCCTTCATTGAATCGGTAGCTGAATCAAGAGTGTCGGGGTTGATTGACATCGATCGATTTCCATTGACCCAGTTGATTCGTTCTCTACGCATCTTAGAGAGTGTATCGGCGGCGTCACTTGAGATATCAGAGTCCTCCATACGATCGCCTCCGGGAATAGTTCGCAGAAGTCTTCAGACTTCAAAGTCCCTGAAGAAACTAGAATGTCACGGAGAACTCGCTTTCACATGCTGGACAGGAAATTTTCCTCGAACCTGGCCTTGGGCGGAGTCTTAGCATCCTGTCACAAGATGGGCATCCGATCTCGACCTTGACTACTTTGGGGGTTATTCTGAAAGATCCTTGACAGGAGCCGCAAATCAAGTCAACCGGTCTCTCTTCAGTACCGGCTACGACCAGGGTAGAGCACATCGGACACGGTATCTTCTCCTCGCGTAAATCTATGATCGTGCGCTCATGTGTTACTCGGCACACCGCACCACAAAGAACGCAAGTCTTGTCGCCCAAACCGAGCGGGAGCATGCCCTGACAATGAGCGCACCTTGCCACGGGTGGTGCAACTTTTGATTCGATCTCCGGTCGGCCGTCCACGTAACTCGCTCCCAGTTCTTGTTCATGAAGTGGTCGCAGGGCTCATCGTACTATTCATTGCAATGGCGAAGGCTTCCTTGGAGTCGCGGAATAGGTGACCTGCAACGTTTCTAACGACCAAAAATGGTGATTCACCCGAATCCTTCACGAGCATACCATTCAGTATCACGATAAACACGGAAGCTTCGTGAAGGACTATTCCGATAGCGATACTGGAATTCAGACCCAGTAATGTAGTCATGACGAGTAGCAGCGTCACCCCCATTGAAATTGCGATATTGTATGAAACTCTCTTTCTAGTTCGCTTTGAGATATCGACTAATTTGGCTATTATCATTGGATCTTGCCCGGGTATGAGTACGTCTGCAGCATCCAAATTTATCTGTTCTCCGGATCCCATTGCTATTCCCACCGTAGCGGTGGCAAGGGCGCCGGAGTCGTTGAAACCATCACCAGCCATCAAAGTGGTTCTCGCAGCGGTCATCTGCTCGACAAGGAGTGCCTTTCCTTCTGGATCGACATCGCCCCTACATCTTGAGTTCGGGATGCCCAATGACTGTCCGAATCTCTCAACTGCAAGTTGCTGATCGCCGGAAAGGATCTGCACTTCTACCCCATTAGCCATCAGAGAGGACACTAATGTGTCAGCACCGGTTCTCAAATCGTCATTCCTGAATGTGAATAGTGCGATTGTGCGGCCTTCGAGAGCCAATAGACTGCTGCCAAGGCCTTCTGATGACGCGGTCTTCTGAATTTTTTCTAATCTTTGATTGGTTTTGAAGCCGGATGATTTGATCCAACCGGATGCGCCAAATGCGGCGTCGCAGCCATCGAAAATGCCTTTGACGCCTGCATCTCCATCGCTGATGGATGTGATATCTGAGAGCTCTATCTCACGTTTTTTTGCCTCGGCGACTACTGCGTCTGCATATGGGTGATTGCTTTTCGTCTCGAGTGCCGCTGCTATCGAAAGTGCGAGAGTTTGGTCCACCCCTCTTATTGTGTAGATTTGCTCGAGAGTGGGTTGTCCGGATGTGAGCGTTCCGGTCTTATCTAAAAAGGCTAGATCCACACTTGCTATATTCTCAATGACATCTCCTCCTCGTGCCACGACACCAGCCGTAGAGGCGGCAGATAATGCGGTTGCATGTGGCACAGGTGCAGCGAGCAAAAGAGCGCATGGGCAAGAGACGACCCATAGTATGAGGGTTGCAACCATGTCGCCGGAATACAATCCATATGCGACTGAGGAAGCAAGTACCAGAGGCACCCACACAGCGGTGAAGCGCTCGATTATCGATTGGGTTGAGGTTGGAGTTTCTCGATATTTTCTGACCATTTCGATCAGTGAGTAAAGTCGCGTTTTACTCCCCACCTCGACTGTACGAATCGAGATTGGCCCTCGGACTAAATTCAACCCTGCCTCTACAGAATCGCCCTCTGCTACCGATGCAGGTATTGGTTCTCCTGTCAACGGAGAGCGGTTGATCAAACCACTTCCCTCAATGACCATGCCATCGACAGGAATTATTTCACCCGATCTCACTTCTATGATATCTCCCTGTACGACGTCCTCAATCGGAGTCATGCCAGCCACATGAGGCCCCGCGCCCGCGGAATGAGAATGCCCTTTGGATTCCGTAATGACACGCGCTGTTTTTGGAAGTCGGTCAAGTCCTCCTTGCATGGCTTTTCTTGCCTCGAATAAGGTTCTCTCCTCGATGTATGATGCAAGAGCTACCAGTCCTGTGACAATTATCGCTTCTTCCCATTCTGTTAGAAGTAAGGCCCCTACAACTGCCAACGAAGTTAGAAATTGGAAACCTAAAACCATGTTGAATAGGCTAGTTACAGCCGTTTTGAACATTGATTGTCCGGCGAACATCACTGTCAGGATTGTTAATGACGCGGGAACTATGCTTGGTATCTCAGAACTTGACAGGAACATTACTGCAAATAGGGATGGGACGGTCATGATTGCAGCTATGAGTTGTTTCTGATCATCTCGAAGACGTATGGTGGATGAAGGTCTTGTTCTCAATCTCCCCCCCAGTATCTTGTTCAACCTATATCCGGCATAATTTCTTATTCTGAGATCTTTTATCGGAACTCTGATTATTTCGATCTTGGCAT
>DAVB01000007.1 GCA_002505455.1 Euryarchaeota archaeon UBA52
CGATAATCCCGGCCTTCAAGTTGTCGACAGCCAGGGGTCCCAATGGCAAACCATGCAAACAGGCTCATGGGGCGATCCTCAACCTAATCCTGAGATTTACATCCGTGTGGATTCGGATTTTGTGCATGTGGCGTTCAATCCGAATGGGTGCTCCCTCTGCGGTCAGCCGGAACACTTCTCATACACTTCAGAGGATTATCCTGCAAACGAGGACGCCATCGCGATTGTGATGTGCCTCCTGTGGCCAGTTACCATTATCGGAGGTATGGTTTGGGGTTATGCCACTGGCAGGAAGCCATTTGCGTATGGCCTTATGTCGTTCTGCGCGCTTGTCGCAGTCGGCGTGATGTTGCTGTTCGGATTACTGGTCATGGCTTTCGGTTGGTAGAGACCTGAAACCGGATTGCATATCATCAAACAGACATGCGCCCTAGAAGAAAGTTAACTATCATGTCCAAATCACCAGGCAGACTTTTTCCAAGAGTTGATTATTCAAATTCCCTTGTAATATTCCCTTGCGGCATCTTCCAGATCCTCTCCGACCTTCCTCTCATCAAGGGTCATAGTCACCCCGTCCTTTCTCACTGAGATTCCATCAACAAAGACATCCACGCATCTTGAATCCGAGTAGAGTAGGTTTGCCAACAGTCTCCGTCCATTCACTCCATACGGCCTCATACGAATATCATCAATATTCCAAGTTACCCAATCCAAAGATCCCTTGGTCGCAAGCCTCCATGTCTCAGTGGGATTGAGTATAGATGCATCCCAGTGGTCATGGCGCTGAATCAGACTTGCTATCTTCGCTTCTCTTCTTAGATCCATGGAATTGTTGCTGGCAGCCCCATCAGTCCCCAGCCGTACATCGACACCCGCCTCCATCATTGCGGGATATGACATAGTCCCGCCACAGGCCAATTTCTGATTAGATGTAGGGCAATGAACAGCATGAGCTCCATGCCTTGCCAGAATCCGCATCTCCTTCTTCGTCACCCAACCACAATGAGCACAAACCGTGCCCCCTTCCTCATTGCTCAAGAAATACCCTATTGAGTCAAGATATTCTATTGGGTACATCCCATGCTTGGCATGGCAATTAGCGACCTCATCCCGTGTTTCTGAAGTGTGAATGTGCAACAAAGAGCCATGCTTACGGGCAAGGTCGCTCCCCCTCATCAGGACTTCTTCATCACAGGTGTATACAGCATGAGTCGCGACACCATATTCCACACGTCCGCCACCCAAAGATCCCTGAGACAATAGACCATCCAACTCTTTCAGCGTTGAGCCATCGTCCGCTCCTTCCCCCCTTGGAGGCCACTCAGTAGTAGGCCCACATACGACTCCCCTTACGCCGGAATCAGCTAGTACAGGAGCAATACTGCCTGGGAAGTGGTACATATCGCATGCGAAAGTGGATCCTGTGGATATCATCTCCGCAGCGGCTGCCCTAGCCCCGATTTCGACGAGTTCTCTGGTGACCTTCTCCTCTGTAGGAAATATGGACGTGTTGAGCCACGACATTAGATCGAGCCCCTCCCCCATACTTCTATTCAGCATCATGGGTAGATGGGTATGCCAATTCTGAAGAGAACGAGTCACGAATTTACTCGATCCATCGATGATATCGATGACATCCTCATCGCCATTGCTAGGACTCCAACCCCCATCTGCACGGAGTATCACGTCCCCCCTGTGTATCGTTGAACCATCATGCAGCCAGGTATCCAAGACCCGCCGATCACCAGATTCCATAAGGATTCGAGGAGAACCGCCCGCTTAAGTGCGTGTCGAATGCTAACAGCAGCCTTCTTGCCGCATGGGGGCGCTAATGAAGGACACCTTGTCCACATTCAACGTATTTTGGAGCTGCTCGTAGACCCGTCGAACATGAATCGCCTCTCCCTTGACATGGACCACATCGACCGACAAATGACACGAGTGTCCGAGCCGACTGCTGTGATGATATGCAGCGACTTCGACTGAATCTGTACGACTGACCATCAATTTCTGGTCGCTCCCGTGTTGATAATGAACAACCAAATGCCCTTCTACAATCTCTTCATCTTTCATATTCATCAGATCGCCCTTTTGTTGAATCTCCGCAAAGAACAAAGCAGCATCGCGAATGAAGCGGCTTCGATTCTTATAACCCGATTTTCTGATTAAATCATCAAATTCACTGGCGAACTCCTTGTCAGCACTGAAGGACATAACTTGAGTCATAGATTAGATGCGCATGATCTCTGTTAATAATAATTTTGAATTATATAATTATTAGATTTAATTAAATAGTTATTACTTTGCGATTAGCCCATGATGAATGCGAATATGCTGAAAGTAGTCCTAGCCTCCTCGATTATGATCATGTCAAGCTTAGCCGGATGCCTTAGTGACGATATTTCCGATGAGGTAGAGGATATCATAGAACCAATCACCGAGCCCGAGCCCACGCCAGTAGAACCCGTAATCTACGGGAATGTGATGGTGTCCACATATCATGTTGGGGAGCTAGTCAAAGCCGTAGGCGGTGAGAATATCCATGTCGACTACATGAGCCAGGACAACATACCGGTCCACGACTACGAGCCTACTCCGGCAGACATCATCAGACTCTCAGAATCTGATCTGTTCTTCTATCACGGCTTAGGCCTCGAGCCCTGGGTGGAATCCACCCTGTCAGCAATGACCAACGCACCGCCATCCTTCATGACGCACACTATGCCATCTGGAGAGGCAACGGTAGATTACGACTCGTTCCTTGTTTCAAATCTTTGCGACCTCATGACGGAGGGCCCATTCGAAAGCACAACGCTTGGTATGATGCACGACGACCATGGCGA
>DAVB01000023.1 GCA_002505455.1 Euryarchaeota archaeon UBA52
TGCAGAATCTTCATCGAGAAAGGGGTCAAAGATATGTACATTCATTCCTAGCAATCTGGCTACTTCTGCAACCCCTTTCGATATTCTTCCATAGCCCACAAGACCCAGATTTTTTCCCGATAGCTCAGTGCCACGCGAGCTCTTCTTGGCCCATTCTGAGGATCGCATAGCCCTGTCTGCCTTGGATATGTTTCTAACCCCCGTGAGAAGGTGGCCGATGGTGAACTCTACGACTGCCTTAGTAGAAGCTGTAGGCGTATTCTTCACCAGTATCCCAAGTTCAGAGGCTTTTTCGAGATCTATGTTGTCCAGTCCGACCCCTGCTCTTACTATGAGGTGTATACGCGACTTTCGGGACGTATTTGCCATAAGTACCTCAGAATCCAATTTCGTTGCAGATCTGATGATTATTACATCATATCCGGAAATCGCCCCTTCCAATAACTCGTTTCTTTCGAAGTGCATCATATCCACATGGTGCCCTTTCTCCAGAAGTATTTCGACGCATCCGGAATCAAGACCATCCGTCGCGAGTATCCTTGCCATGACTACATTCCTAACTAGGAGTCAGTTATTGTTGCCCTCGACATGTTGATTTATCAGTCGTTATAGCGAACACCATGACCTTTCAACTGCCCGACCTTGATTACGCATACGACGCTTTGGAGCCACACCTCGATGCATTGACTATGGAGATACACCATTCGAAGCATCATGCAGGCTACACTGCTAAGCTTAACGCTGCTATTAGCGGAACCAATCTCGAGGATTCCAGCATAGAGGACATACTGTCTTCATGTGCTGACTCACCAAGCATCAGGAACAATGGAGGCGGGTATTGGAATCATTGCTTTTTCTGGGATTCAATGGGTCCAAGCGGCACTTCTTCGGCTCCATCCGGATCTCTTTCTAAGGCGATCGACTCAGCATTCGGCTCATTTGAGGAGTTTAAGTCGGAATTCAAGAAGGCAGCACTTACCAGGTTTGGATCGGGGTGGGCATGGCTCTGTGTGGGTGATAACGGACTCAGCATCTGTAGTACGCCTAACCAGGACAATCCTCTGATGAACATAGGTGGATGCGGGGATGCCCCCATTCTAGGTATAGATGTCTGGGAGCATGCGTATTACAAGAAATTCGGGCCCGGCCGCGGCGATTATATCGATGCTTGGTGGAATGTCGTGAATTGGTCTGTTATCGAGGATAGATTCAACTCAGTATCCCAGTGACGCGACACGTGGCCTCGGACTCCGGTGACATCCTCTCGGCGGTGTTAATACTCATCATTCCCGTGCTCCTCACAGTCCCTCTCAGGGTTCTTTGGTCATGGTGGATTGGTAACGAGCCAGAGCACCTACACTATCGAGAACGCTTTACCTCAGTCATCGACTCAGGATTCCCGATCAAGAATTTCCGTCAAGAATTGGACAGAACGGCTAGGCAGTATGATATCGATTTAGAACGTCAAACGAGAATCGAAACCGATATGTTACATCCTCTCGATATGAGGCACTTCCTGCTCGTCCCCTCTCTGGTTGTATGGCCGATTCTGAGCATACCTGCTGGATTCGTCTTCCTCCCGCTTCTCCCACTCACTAGATTTTTCGAATATATCTTGATTGAGAAAAGGGTACTATTGCTGGTCCTCAGGATTGTAAAGAGAGCAACTGGTTGGGACGTTGTATGGATAGATAGGCCAGGAGACCCTACTCGCCCTCCAGAACCCGTTATCGCAGCAATACACCGCCTCCCGATAACAGTACTGCTTGGCGTATTTGCCTATCTCATAGTCTCATATCTTTCGGTTTCGTTCAACTTCGTTGCAGCTATAACTATCGGAGTGTATGTTATCTTGGTGGCTGCAATATCAATCATAAGGGCAGCCACCAGTGGCTCTCTAGTATTCATGGATGCAAGAAATCGCCGAATGATTCCGGCGGATAGTTTTGTTGAGCAGCTTATTGGACCATGGGTCGGAGTCGGACTATTTTTCCTATTGTCGAGACAGATTGCACTTTCATCCACAATCAGAACTGGTACTCTTTCCGATCCTTCTTATTTTGCGATGACGGTGGTTCTGGTCTTGTATATAGCCACCTTAATTGGCATCTCTCTAGAGCTGTCCTTTTTCAGAACGCGAGGAAGAGCGGTCGAGTCTGCATTCGAGGAACAAGTTGAGATTCACATGAAACCTGACGAATACAAGTTCATACGTCACCTAGGAACATATCAACTGGTTGACTCGAAAACTCAGAATGCTGAATGAATAGTTGATATCTCCACATCGATACCCTTGTGATTAATCACGCCATCCACAACACCCTCATCGGCAATGGCATGTGCAAAGAAATCAACAAAGGGCGTGAATATTTTCAATTTCCCGTCTTCGGTGATTAAACGCCCCCCTAGATTCTTCCCACATCTTATCCTAACTAGCCTCTTTGTTACAGGGTTCCTCGAATCCAGCCTAGCATGTATCTCCTGCCCAGGGTAGCACCCATTTTCCAACTTTATGAACTCTGATAGGCCAATCTCATGAGGCAAGTATCTACCTCCTAGGTGATATTCTGTTATCCCCCCTTGTGCCAATGCAAAATCTAGGAATGATGGACTTGATGAGTCCACATATTCATCATCAGATGAAATTCTGATTTTGAAATCGTTTTCAATTCCAATGCTATGTATGAATATGTCATCACCTTGTTCAGGGGCTCCCCCATCTTGAAAAACTCTTGAAATTACCAGAGATGCATCTCTCACCGAACCACCCTTCTTGCTCAAGTTTCTTGCGATAGAAGAGAGATATTCTGGTTTCCCATCACATAAATGAAGCAAAATCAACCCCGCTTCATCATGGACAACGTATGGGGCATCAATAGTTCTGCCAACGGGGTCACAGATCACGGCTCTAGATACCGATCCTGGATAACTAGGCTCTATTTTCACTGTGGAAATGGAAGAAAGAACCTCTTCAACATCATCCCCTTCGATAAGGGTCGTGGGACGCGAGTCTTCTAGATTCATATCATCAACCAAACGACTGTCCACAGCCGCAAGATCTGTCTGCATTTGGATTCGTAATTTGGAAACCGCCGCCCATCAACGTATCTTTGTAGTCCAGTACAATACCGTTGAGCAGATTGGAATCCCTATCATGTATCATGATCGTTCTTTCTCCAACAGATATGGATTGATACCCTTCTTCATTGGGTCTATCTACAATCTTCATGTCATACATGTAGCCTGAGCACCCTCCTGATTCTGCAGATATCACGAGAACGGACCCCTCGCCGTCTTCAGACATCGATTTCTCGATGGCTATCTTCGCAGTGTCAGTGACTTCTATACTCACTTCAACGATCTCGACTTCTACCGCCATCGGCAGCCCAAGCCCGCTTCCGCCTATCAGTCCCATGTATGCCAGTCGGTCTGTTGATATTTGAACCCGTTCAGGGATATATGCCATGAATGCCGATGAACGACCCAATAACGGTAAATGGACTGATATGGAATCAAGATATCTGGGCGGCGATGAAGGATCCGAATTCGATTACAAGGCCCCCCTCGAAGAGCCATTGAGAATATCAATAACACATCTCGGAAAGACCAACGAACTTGGAATTTTTATGAGATCACCTGGCAATGATTTGAATTTAGTTAGAGGACTCATCTACAATGAAGGGATAATTTCAGGTCTGGGTTGCGTGGAATCCCTCACCCTTGAGGACGATTTAGCAGAGATCGTGCTCACAGATGACTCCCAGTACAACCCTTCCGAACACAATAGGAACATCATGGTGACGGGGTCATGCGGTCTTTGCGGACGTAGTGAATTACATGGCCACCAATTGGTCAAATCTAACCATATATTCTCACAGAAACAAATTCACGATATGCATGCCACGGCAATGCAGCAACAGCAGATGTTTAGGGAAACGGGAGGTACTCACGGTGCTGCAGCATTCAACTCCAAGGGGGAGATGATCGGTTGCGAGGAGGACGTGGGACGGCACAATGCGATGGATAAGCTAACCGGCCATCTACTAAGTGAGTCGCTTGACCCCTCGTTGTGCACACTTTCCGGCCGTGTCTCATATGAATTGGTCCAGAAAGCCATCAGAAGTGGCTATTGCATTCTTTCTGCAGTCGGCTCTGCAACGACTTTGGCCATTCAGGTGGCCAGAGAGCACGATCTCACACTTATCTCTTTTACAAGGGAAGATAGGATGACAGTTCTATCCGCTCCAAGACGTGTGCGCTGAGGGTTGTTAATACGATGGAGAATGTGGAATCTTCAGACATGCATATACCCGTGCAACTGCACACAAGGTCATGGGCAGAGGGGCATCGAGAACAGGGCCGACTGATTTCAAACAGCCCACCATCGCTCCTGTGAAAGAAGTGGCTGCAGGTATCCCTGCAGTCGTATCGGCTTGGAAACACGGCATAACGAACATGGGCCCCATCAATTCCGCCATAACGCTCAGTCGAGCAAATCAGCATTCAGGCTTTGATTGCCCTGGTTGTGCTTGGCCTGATCCATCAGAACCGTCCCCCTTCGAGTATTGCGAGAATGGTGCTAAGGCTATTGCCGATGAGGCAACTAACAAAGTCATACAGGACTTGTTCTGGGAAGAGAATAGTGTCTTATCACTAGCTAGAAAATCAGATGCGTGGTTGAATTCCCAGGGAAGGCTCTCGAGGCCTTTGATCATGGAAAAGGACTCAAACCACTACAAACCCATTGATTGGGATAGGGCCTTTGGCATAATCGGGGCAGCACTTGCCAATCTTGAAGATCAAGATGATGCATACTTTTACACTTCAGGAAGAGCCTCTAATGAGGCGGCCTTTCTCTGGCAATTACTTGCAAGGCAACATGGTACCAACAATCTTCCAGATTGCTCGAATATGTGCCATGAAAGCTCAGGAGTAGCTTTGGGTCAATCGATAGGCATCGGGAAGGGTACTGTGAGACTTGAAGACTTCGATCACTCCGATTTGATAGTGGTCGTAGGACAGAATCCTGGTACGAATCATCCACGGATGCTTTCCGCTCTCAGATCTGCAAAGAAATGCGGATCGTCCGTATTGAGTATCAACCCGATTAAAGAGACTGGAATGCGAGGTTTCCGACACCCTCAGAATCCCATCGATATGTTGGGCTCCGGTGTAAAAATAGCAGATGACCACGTTGACATCAGAGTCAACGGAGATATGGCACTATTCAGAGCGATAGGCTCCGTGATGGTTGAAAATGGGTGCGTCGACAAGTCATTTATTGATTCGAGCACCAGCGGTTATGAATCGTATGTGAAAGCAACAAAGAAAATCAATTGGACTGAGATCGAAAAGGCCACCGGCCAATCTGAATCTAGAATCAGGGATATCGCCTCTGTTTTCTCAAGATCTAAGAGCACCATCATATGTTGGGCCATGGGCATAACTCAGCACAGGAATTCTGTGAATACGATACGAGAGATCGTAAATGTTCTATTATTAGGTGGCCACATAGGTAGGCCAGGAGCAGGCGTATGCCCGGTGAGAGGCCATTCTAATGTCCAGGGCGACAGGACAGTTGGTATCACTCACGCACCGTCAGAGAAATTCCTAGCATCCATTGAGAAAAGATATGGGATCACCCCTGTTGAGAAACACGGTGCTGATGCAGTGCACACTGTCGAAAGAATGAGGGAAAGAGGCGGTATTTTCCTTTCTCTTGGAGGTAATTTCCTTTCTGCGATGTCTGATACTGAACGAACTGCAGAGGCCCTTGAGTCATGCAGCCTAACAGTCCAGATTTCTACCAAATTGAATCGCAGTCATCTGATAACCGGTGAAACTGCTATCATACTCCCATGCCTAGGAAGGACGGATGAGCAAGTTACATCGTGCGGTTCACAGATCCTTACTGTTGAAAATTCAATGGGAGTGGTACACATGTCCGAGGGCAGCAATAAGAGGCCTTCAATGTCAATGCGTTCAGAGCCCACAATAATAGCCGGGATAGCCCATAAACGTCAAGACATGACTGGCGGTACAATCCGATGGTTGGATTTAGGATCAGATTTCTCATTAATCAGGGAAGGAATCGAGGCTACGATTCCAGGTTTTGAAGCATATAATTCCAGAATACTTCGTCCATCCGGATTCGAATTACCCAATCCGCCAAGGGATTCTAGAACCTTCAGAACATCTTCGGGAAGAGCGGAGTTTTCAGCAGCAGAAATTACATCATTCATCCCTGATGATGGCGCCTACACCATGATGACCATTAGATCTCACGATCAATTCAATACGACCATTTACACCGATAATGACAGATATAGGGGTATTTCTGGATCGCGGAGAATTGTACTTATGTCGAGAGAAGATATGCATGAACGAGGATTCAGAACTGGCCAAATGGTAAGTATATCAACAACAGGAGTGGATAGGAGGATGGAATCGGGAGAATGGTCAGTAGTTCCTTATGAAATTCCGAAGGGATGTGTTGCAACCTATTTCCCAGAGTCCAATCATCTGATTCCAATTGAGTCCTACGCTGAAGGTAGCTTCACACCGACATCCAAATCGGTTTCAGTACTAATTAACGGCTAGACGCCTTTTTGAGTGCCTTGACCTGCTTTATGAGTGCCTTTACAGTTTTCTTATGAGCACGATCTTGACTCATTTCAGAGGACCGTTTGAGACAGGTTATGGCGTCATCGAACATCCCCACATGAGTATACGCATTACCCATGTTGAATATGGCCGCATACCCGAGAGCTTCAGGCTTCGCCTCATAGGTTTGAACGTAGGTAGATATCGCCTCCTCGTACCTGTTTAGTGCCGAATAAGCGTCCGCAATACCGATCTTCGCTCTTATTCGCAAATCTTCGGGCCCATCGGATCTTGTGTACAGCGTCTTCTCAAAGCAACCAAGTGCTTCCAGTGGTTTCCCGTCATGAAGTAAAACTAGGCCTTTGTTGTACCATTCAATTCCTTCGTTGACAGTTTCCGATCTTGTGGGCTCACTGGGCTTCTTGGCCTCAACACTTCTAGCTAAAGCCTCCAAATCAACTTTTGAAACCGCTTCTATAGCCTCTGGAGTAGATGAGGCTCTAAGCCTAGCCTTATTGGCACGATTGCTGTAACCAAGAGCCTCAAGACTTTCAGCGAGACCATTCCACCTGCCTGCAGTCTCTTCAATCTTGATGAGACGCGTCCACGCTTCTATAGCACTGTTGTAATCCCCTGCGGACATCAGCAAAATCGCTTCACTGTCCTGGGAATAATTCCCTGCAGATACCCCATTCGTCGATTTACCCCCCGCATCTAAATCGCTACTGACAGAATCGACAAGGACCTCTTCGTTAACTCGTCCTTCATCTTCCAATTGTCCTACCACACCATATTCTACGGAATCTGAAGACTCTTGATTGTATACCTCGTCTCCATCGCTGTCTAGCCCAAGAGCCTCTTCAGAGTCTTCATTTTCTGTAACAATAGTGGTGCTTATCAGACTCTCTCCGTAGGAAATGGACTCTTGTCCTTGTTCCTCGAATCCAAGCTTCCTCAAACCACGACCAATCATTATCCATGCATGGCCATTAGAGGCAAGATCGCTCTCTACCCTGCTTCGGAGTTCGTTGACAACTCTGGCCGGCTCTTCTTCGAGAAGATTTGCCAATTCTGTGTGACCCTCAAAGGACTCCATAAGTAGGTTGCAGCGCGTCTACTATTTTGAAGGATGTCTTCTCCTGCGTAACTACAATATTGATGATGATGCTCGCATTAGCATGGGTGTATTGGTAATAACTGGCGGATATGGCCTAGATGGGTCCACCGGCATCGTAGCCCGAGCAATAGTGGCAAGAGCCAAATCAAAAGGTGTAGATTGCGATGTCTTTCGTAACGATCTAGTAACTCTTCCTCTGGTCGGAGCCCCTGGGTGTTGGGATTCAGAATCGGTATCCGAATATCGGGAGAAGGTCGAGACCTCAGAAGGCTTCATACTCATAACTCCGGAATATCATGGGACTATGAGCAGCACAATGAAATTGCAACTAGACTGGCTGGGCAAGGACCAAGTCGGAGGTAAGCCATTCGCGCTTGTCAGCATGCTAGGGGGTGTTTCAAACACATCCTCGCTCAATCACATGCGCCACGTTGTGAGGTGGCTTGGGGGGTGGTGTATACCCGAACAAGTTGCAATTCCGGGCGGCAGAGCCCATCTTTCGGACGACGATATTGTAGATGAAGGCCTTTCAGAACGCCTAGATGGCGTATTGAACTCACTGGTAGACATAATAGGGAAACTTGGAAATTAGTCTGCCGGGGGCGGATTCTCAGCCCTGATCTTGTCTTCTTTTTTCTGTCGGGCGACACTCGAGAAGTAGGCGATCATAGGTACGACTATCATCATGGTGAAACAACCTATCAATGAGGCAAGCCCGTAAAGCGTTTCAGTCACAGGATCCAGCTTGAACTCCTCAACACTAACCAACTCGTGAGTAACTACGTGTATTTCGGGTGCGTTCGTAAGATTGATGACTTCCCCGGATTTCCTAACCTCCACAGACCATGTAGTAATCCCTTCTACTTTCGAAATACGTTCCGTTGCCTTTTCAAACGCATCTTCATAATCTTCACCTTCGATGTAGCCAACACCACCCAAAGGAAGCTCAATCGCGACAATCGATTTGAATTCGATAACCCCATCAGATTCCATCGAGTCGTGTGAGAAATCCAAGTCACAAGACTCAACAATTAACTCAAAATCCTCATTGATATCTTTGCATGTGAACATCCGTCCAGCATTGTCCGCACCTAACGACTCACTCGTATAGAATGGGATGGAACTCGAGGATACAGTCATTTCCGAACCCTCCGGAAGATTATCGATCGTGATGTTCAACCAAGAAATTGCAGATGTTGTAGTGACGTACCACTTCCCGTCATCATCCAGCTCGACGGTCGTAAGGATTGCTTCTTCGTTCGTCGTTTCAAACCGATAATACTCGCTGTCCAACGTATTCGAATAGACCGCATATGCTAGGAGAAGAATTAGCGTCATACCCAAGCCGATCATGGTTCTAAGCATGTTCGGATTCCTTGAGAGGGATTTCTTCATCGATACTCTCTAGTCCCAACCAGTTTTGAATCCTCGTTAAGGATTAGGCATTCGCTGCGCTGTCTGACGTTTATCGTATGTCATCACGGTTATATACGGACGGAAGGTCGGCGGCTTGCCCGGTGTAGACATGACCACTGTACATGACATCCCTGCCGATCTTATGATCGAGGCTCTCTCGAGTCGACTTGTGGACGACAAGACGGTGGAAGCGCCTGAGTGGAGTCGCTTTGTAAAGACCGGAATACACAGGGAAAGAATACCCGTTCAAGAAAATTGGTGGAGTATAAGGAGCGCCGCAGTACTTCGTAAAGTAGCAATTAGAGGGCCGATAGGAGTTAATAGGCTGGCTCAAGAATTCGGAGGTCCGAGAGATCGCGGAGTCAAGCCAAATTCTGCAGCAGCCGGCTCCAGAAAGATCATCAGAACGATACTCCAACAGTTGGAGAAGGGAGGTCTCATAGAGGCTAGAACCTCCCCCGGCGGTAACGTTAACCTGGGTAAAGTAATCTCTCCCAAAGGGCAGTCATATGTTGATTCCGTGGCCCATGGGGCAAGAGAGGCGGCTGAAGCTAGATATCCGGAGCTCTCTAGATACTGAGGTGAATATATGGCAAGACACAAACCCTACGCTAAGAAGAAGCGTTTGATCAAGGTAACCAATCAGAATCGACGCGTTCCTGTCTGGGTCATGATGAGAACTGCGAGGAAGGTAACCACACATCCAAAGCGTCACATGTGGCGTAGATCCAAACTCCAGAGGTGAATGCTGTGTCCGAAGTTAGAGAAATGGTAATTCCCCTTAGGGCAGCTTGGAAGGTCCCAAGGAGCCGTAGGGCCAATCGCGCAATGGCGGAAGTAAGGAAGCACGTACACCGACACATGAAAGTCTCTGATGATGAGAAAATTTGGATAGATGAGGATGTGAATCACGCTATTTGGGCTAGAGGGATGCAGAAGCCACCGAGGAAGATCCGGGTTGTCTGTACTAGGGAAGAAGGATTCCCGATTGAAGTTAAGCTAATGGAGGATTGAAAATGGGCAACATTAGACCGTCATTCATCAAAATAAGAGCTCTAAGACTCATTGAGAGATATCCCGACCAATTCACTGCAGATTTCGACGAGAACAAGGGTCTTGTAGAGCGCTTCACAGATGTTGAGAATAAGAAGATGCGAAACTGGATAGCAGGCTATATCACCAGGTACAAGCAGCGCAGAGTCGACTGATACACGCATCCTTCATGCCACATGATGCTGACCACGGGCTATGGGCAGCCGAAGTACCGAACTCACCCCCGAGTGGGCAAATCGACTTTGCATCATTCTTGTTAGGCCATTACACGAAGGCAACATAGGTGCAGTTGCTCGCTCTATGATGAATTTCGGAATTACCGACCTCCGAATAGTCGGCAGGGATGAAGAACTGACCGAAGTTGCAAAGAAGAGGGCAAAACATGCAAATTCGATATTGGATGAGGTATCTTTTCACGACGACTTGAAGTCTTCAACTTCAGATCTTTCCCTCGTGATTGGAACGTCTGGAAAGAGAGAGCTCGGGGATAAGACACAGCATAGGCACTTCCTCCTTCCAGATGAGATACCGAGTAGAATTGAGGGAAATACAGGAAAAGTTGGCATAGTCTTCGGACCAGAGGGCAAAGGGCTGTTGAATGACGAATTGAGGGACTGCGAAATCTTGGTGACGATACCTACTTGGGAAGGTTACCCAATAATGAATCTCAGCCACGCAGTTGCCGTAATTTGCTATTCATGGTTCATAAATTCGGAGTCAGATGAAAACTACGAGGGCTTGAGAATTTTATCGCCAGGCCTCAGAAAAAGATTCAGAGAGGAGGTGGCCAGGCTTTCCAAAAACGTCCCCACTCAGAAACATAGGAGGAAGAGCATAGAGGACACGCTAATACGAGTCATAATGCGAGGCTTGCCCAAGGAAGAGGAGATATCCAGAATACTTTCAGTAATCACGTCTGCTGCTGATGCTTTCGAGGAAGGGATATCTGATGAATTGGAGTAGATCCCCCGTCACCAGGAAGGAAGATGAGGGGGATCTCGTACTCGGCCATAACTCGTTTTTTTCTCTTGAAAGGATGAGTGATTCTGTTATCGAAGAAATGAAGAATATTCCCGATCTGTCAGTTTTCCATATAGGGGCCCTTCGTCAAATACCGTTGGGAAAGCTCAGAATTAATGCTGTCAGACTCCATGCCGTTTGCAGATATAAGAAGGGAGTGAGAAAAACGGACCAAATATCGCCTGATAGTGTTAGGTGCATAGATATCCACCCACTGGCTCTGAACAATAAATGGGCTAAATATGCTAATTTCCTTCTTTTCCATGAATATCTACACGCTCTCGGATTTTCAAATCACGGGAGGGAATTCAGAAGGCTCGAGGCGTTATGGCATGATGGCGAAGCACGTGAAATGGGGCGCTCATTCAGCACATATTTGCGTAATTTGAATGGTAAATGGGCATGGATATGCACATCTTGCGGCAAGAAACATGTAAGGTCCAAGCGATCCAATGGGCGTTATTGGTGCGGATTATGTCTTCGTCTTCTGATAGACGTGGAAAACTGAAACTAGCATCGTTTACAATTCAATAGTTTTATCATTAGTGAATTTTATTCATAAATATGAAGGCGTACACGCCACTAGTTCTAATTTTGATGATGACTGCCTGCTTATCTGGGTGCACAGGGGATCCAGATTTCGGCGCTAATATATCTGTAACAGGTGTTGTTGCGGACTCCGATGCAGACTTCTGCGGCGATGAGGACGAGGGAACTCATTGTGATACTCTGACCGTATCGATAGAAGTCACAGGGGAATCGGATTTCAGTACTAACATGTTCTACTGGGAGGCAGTAGCTGATGACGGGTCCATTACAAGTGCACCATGGGTGAATGGTCCCGACGCATGTGCTGCAGGTTTCACCTGCGAGGTTACCTTGGATTTCGATGTTGCAGATGGTGCACAACTTGTAGAGCTAAGGTGGAACAATATCTTCGATGAAGTGGATTGTGAGATATCCGGCGTCTATTGATCCCCGTGCGAAAAATCGCATGATAGTGACTTCATGGCGCCCAACAGGCCCATGATTTAGGTGTCTCTCTAACATGGAATGCGAGAAGTCTTATGGAATTTCCATATGCTGTTTTAATATGCGGATTAACTTGTTCGAATGCCCATTTGGCTAGATTTTCTGCTGTCGGCACAAAGGGTACTTCCAATTTCTTCTGCCCCTTGATTCTCGAGAGTGCATCTATAGCTTCAGAGTCTTCCTCATAGACGATAAAGGCATGATCCACGATATCGTGGATATATTTCTCCAGTATCATGGAGATGTCTGAGAAATCCATCAACATCCCTTCTTCCGATGCACCTGCTTGGGATACGACATCGCCTTCCAGCTCAACCTCCCACCGATATCTGTGCCCATGCATATTCCTACACTTGCTATTGTGATTTGGCACTCTGTGCCCAGTATCTGTTTCGACCCATCTCCTTATTCTACTCGTCATCTGCATCACTCTCTCTGAAATTCATTGATACTGAATTTATGCAGTATCTCTCACCACCATATTTTCTGGGCCCATCTTCGAAAACATGTCCAAGATGAGCATCGCATGATCCGCACCGAACCTCGACCCTAACCATTCCATATTTCCGGTCAATTAACCTACGTATCCCTGCTTGAGGGTGCTCGGTATGGAATGAAGGCCAGCCGCAGCCCGAGTCGAACTTCATCTCAGACGTGAATAAAAGATGATTGCAACAGATACAGAAATAGGAACCTGCCCTGTCTTCAAGATAAAGAGCACCTGAGAAAGGGGGTTCTGTCCCTCCATTCCTCGTCACCTCATACTCGATTGGTGTTAGGATCTCTTTCCATTCATGATCCGTTCGAGAGGTGTCATTCATTGCTTTCACTCCATTCCAATTGTACACTCAGTGCATGCTTCAGAGCCATATCCCAACCTCCAACGTACTCTAATGGGTCCTTCTTACCTATCGAATGAAATGCTAGTATACGCTCAATATCGGCGCCACTTCGGCCAGAAGATCTACCCCTGCTATCCGGATTGTAGGAGGTATTCGTGTTTTTGAAGATGGTATCGAAGTCAAGACTCAATTTTTTCAAAGAAATCTCTGCATCTTTCAGTATGGATTCCTTATCTCCATCGATGTAGGGAAGATGGAATGATACACGATGGCTATCCCAGTTGCCGATGTGAAATGCCTTACCGAGGGCTTGATAAAATTCTGGACGACAATCCGGATATATTTCATGGTCCCCGCTATGAACGCCTAAGGCTATGATAACATCGGAGTCTTCCCTAATCGAAATAGACAAGGCATAGCCATACAGTATCGATGCAAATATGGCATTTCGATTCGGTACAACGGTCTGTTTCATTTGTTCTTCTTCATAATGTCCCTCCGGCACATCATAATTATCCGTTGTCAATGCAGAGTGAAAAAGATCCATGGCGGATCGAAGATCAGCAATTTTATGGTCTACAATATATCCTTCAGACTTCATATAAGCAATGTTTTCACAAGCTCTCTCCAGTTCTATTACGTGTTTCTGGCCGTAATTGAAGGATATGCAGCTGACCTGGTACCCTTCAGCTAGAAGATGTATCAGAAGGGCCGTGCTGTCCATCCCTCCAGAGAGCGCCATTACAGCCCTGATTAGAGCACCCCCATCCATTTATGTGTCTGGAGACTGAGTCTCCAACCCTCAGATTCCTTCACTACCTTCTCAACTGCTTGAAATGATCTTCCGTTTTCTTCCACAGACTCTGAATCGAGGTAGCATGGCTGGATGAAGTGGTGTGTGAATCCTATTTTCAGATCGTCATACATATCTAAATCCTGTCCGCAATAGACAACTTTCAACTCGTCTCCCTGTCGTTGTATAATTTTAGCATTAGGGTATAATTGGTCCTTAGGAGAGACACATATCCAATCGATGATCGGATCGACCTCAATTGTACCATTGGTTTCAATTGACAAAATAATCCCCTCCCCCTTCAGACTCGATCCTATGGTAGAAAGATCCTGTAAAGCAGGCTCACCGCCTGTAAAAATAACTCGATCGCAGTTATAGGAAAGCACTTCATCCACAATCGACTCGAGACTCCTTTCGTCATAGGATAGGAAATCAGTATCGCACCATTCACATCTTAAGTTACAATTTCCAAATCTAACGAAAACATGGGGTATCCCTACATGGAACCCCTCGCCCTGAACAGAATGAAAAATCTCAACTATCGGATATATGGGAGACACAGTATCAACTCAATCTCTGATCAGACGCATCAATTCAGAACGTGCCTCTGACTTATCGAAAAATACACCACGCATCGAAGATGTAGTCATAGTTGCATTTTGCTTCCTAACGCCACGACACTGCATACAACCATGTGAAGCTTCGATTATTACTGCACAACCAAGGGGAGAAAGATGCTCCTCTAAATCATCAGCAACATCCATTGTAATACGTTCCTGATTCTGCAGTCTACGCGAATGGAGGTCTACGATTCTCGCTAGTTTGCTGATTCCAACAATACGATCTGTCGGGATGTATGCCACATGTGCGCTTCCTGCGAAGGGCTGGAGATGATGCTCACAGGTACTATGGAATTCAATATCCTTCAACAGAACAATTCCATCATACCCCTCTCCGTTGAAGGTAGAACTCAGAACTTCTCCTGGAGATTGGCGGTATCCTGCGAATATCTCGTCCCAGGAATTGATGACTCTCGAGGGTGTATCCTTGAGCCCCTCTCTGGATGGATCCTTTTCGATATACCCTAGAAGCGTCTTTACAGCCTCCTCAGCCTCACCCCTAGTTGTCATTCAATCACCTCTAATACGGCCATGTCGTTCATCGATCATGTCCAGTTGGTCTAGCATTTTCCTGCAAGCCGTTCTAACCGCATCTGCAACGCTAACGAACTTACCATGCTCGCCAACGTGCTTTTTGATGTCATCAAGTAAGTGCCCCGGTATGTCCAAGCTTATCTTAGGCATACTCGCCCCTGGATAGTATTCTTCAAGTATGTTTCTAGTAATACTAGAAGAATACTAACTCGATATTGCACGAATTCTTTCAACTATGGAGTCCACATGAATGTGTATTTCTTCCGAGGAAGCCTCGTTTTCGAGCATTGCAATAATAATGCCGAGACCTCCCTCGATTTTACCTGCAGAGAGAAATTCGTCATTGCTGATATCGCCTGAATCCTTAGCGCTAACAAGACGTTCGGAAATCGTGTTTCTGAGAGTTTTAATTTCGTCAATATCCATCGGGTCCTTGACAATTGCATCTACTACGTCTGCAAGCATGTCGTGGGCCTTACGGTATCCCTTTTCATGGTTCCTTCTGAACAAGTTCTACAAGGACCCCGCCAGTGCTTGAAGGGTGAATGAAAGATATCATTGATCCCCCTGCCCCGTGCACGGGCTTTTCGTTAATCAGCCGGATATCATTGGATTTCAATATCGATAGGAGGCCTATGAGATCGTCAGTTCCGAGAGCCACTTGTTGCACTCCTGCACCTCTCTTGGAGATGAAACGCCCAACAGGCGTGTCTTCCGAAATAGGTTCAAGGAGCTCTAACCTTGGTTGAGGGGCATTATTTCCTTCCATGAATCGAATCTTTACACCTTGCTGGTGATTCTCTTCACTGCCAGTCATATTGAATCCAAGCAGGCTCCAGAATTTCTCTGATTTCTCATTCGATTCACACGCTATTCCAATGTGGTCAAACCATACTCCTGGCATCTATATCCCTCCTGGGGCAGTCCAAGTCCCAAGGCCATCACGTAGAATACCGCAGATCTCTCCTATCGTTGCACCAGATTTGCAAGCACCTCTTATCGGATTGATGAGGTTTTCATCTCCACTTACAGCTATTCTGAGTGCTCCAAGCGCATTTTCAACTTCTGTATTATTTCTTGTACTTCTATGGTTAGAAAGTTTGGAAATTTGCCGTTCGATTGCCTCATCGTCAATGACTTGTCCTGCTGGATAACTAGCTTCTTCTTCGACATGTAGATTCACTCCAATAACTCTCTGCATATCATCTTCTAGTTCGTTCTGTTGTATCCATGCGCTCTCGTGGATCATCCGGGTTTGTATCCCTGCCTTTACAGCTTCAACAGATCCACCATGCGCGTCTATCGACTCTATCACATTTCGAGCCTCTGAAATGATATTCGAAGTCATATCTTCAATTAGCGGTGCACCGCCCAAGGGGTCCACATGGTCTACAACACCGATTTCATGTGCTATGATTTGCTGGGTTCTGAGGGCCACTCTAGCAGAATCCTCAGTGGGCAGTCCGAGAGCCTCGTCATATCCATTCGTGTGAAGCGATTGCGTACCTCCAAGTACGGAAGCAAGCGCTTGGTATGCCACTCTAACAATATTATTCGTAGATTGTTGGGCTGTCAGGGTGACTCCAGCTGTTTGAGTATGGAATCGCATTCTTCCGCATCTGAAATCATCGAAATCATATCTCTCATTCATAATCTGATACCACAGAGTTCGCGCAGCACGGAATTTACATATTTCTTCTAGGAAATCGCGATGACAGCCGAAGAAGAAGGATATTCGAGGTGCGAATGTATCCAGCCTAAGCCCTCGTTCCTTGGCAGCCTCAATGTATGCAAGGGCATTTGAAATGGTCAAACCGACCTCTTGTGATGCCGTGGAGCCAGCTTCTCGTATGTGGTACCCGCTTACAGATATCGGATTCCATTTGGGGGTATTTTCTGAGCACCACTCGATAATATCAACTGCAAGCCTCATCGATCCTTCGGGCGGGTGGATATGGAGGCCTCTTGCCATGTACTCTTTTAGAACATCATTTTGAACCGTACCGGATATCTCAGAAAGCTCTGCACCTTGCTCCTCAGCAACTACGGAGTACATTGCTAGCAGTACTGCTGCAGGTGCGTTAATCGTCATGGAAGTACTAACATCTGATAGTTTGATACCTTCGAAAAGCAACCTCATGTCTGAGATGGAATCTATTGGGACGCCTACCCTTCCGACCTCTCCTATTGAGTGCTCATCATCTGAATCAAAGCCTAGTTGCGTCGGTAGATCGAATGCAACGGATAATCCGGACTGTCCAGATTTAAGAAGAGATTTGAATCGCTTATTCGTGGACTCCGGGTCAGAAAACCCCGCATACTGGCGCATAGTCCATATTCTATCCCTGTACATCCCTTCGTGTATACCTCGGGTAAAGGGGGGTTTTCCAGCTGGAGGGGGGGCATCCACGCTTATCTGACACCTGTTTAGTGTTTCAAGTCGTTCATCTTCGGACAGTGTAGTCGTCGATAAGTTTGATCAAACGGGCTGCCTGATCATCATCAATCGCCCCCTCTGAGACCTTCGACTGGACAAAGGCCTTGGCCTCATCAGCTGTCTGCCGCTCACCCTTGGCCCACACAGATCCTATTATGGAGGATCGATACTCTTCAGCAACGGAAATTTCCTGTAGTAGCCCCTTCATTTCGTATTTGTATTCCATGTGTCTAGCCCTATCGAGCCTTTTCTCTCTAGCAGCAGGCTGGTATGTCTTACTTCTTCCACGACCAGGCTTCTTCTTCCTAGGTTTAGCTAATGGTACCGGAGCAGGTACTCTTCTTGGAGCGGTCTTCGCAGCTTCTGAACGTTCTTTGGCCCTTGCAAGAGCCTCTTGAACTTCGATGTCTATTGCAGTTTCGTCCTCCGTCTTCTCTGTTTCTTCAGATTCGGTAGAGGGCTCTTCCACCTTAAGGCCGGCCGACTTCCTTCTCGGTACACCTAATATCTGAGATTCTACTACTTCGATCTTCTCTGCTTCTATTGAAGCATCCTCTTCCTCGGTTTTCGATACCTGTTTAGCAGATTTCTTTTGAGCGGAAGGAGCTGGTTTAGATGGCCTAATTTGAGGTCTTTTGGGTGGTACTTGCGCATGGACAGGCTTCTTCGCTTTCTTCGGCTTCTGTCCGCCGGAGAACACGTTCGCGGGGGCTGCTTTTGGCTTCCTTCTCCTCTGCACTTCGTAATCGACCAGTCTGTGGGCTCAGAGGTGTCCGAATAAGTATATGGTATGCTAAGACCATATGACGGGGGTCATATCCGTTCTAAGAGCTGGGTCGATTGCACTGTTTACCATGCTGGTCTCAATGCCAGAGTCGAGCATTCTCCTACCCAATTCTGCTATCATAGTTCCA
>DAVB01000052.1:0-8650 GCA_002505455.1 Euryarchaeota archaeon UBA52
TGGAATCGGTATCTTGGTACAGCACCGTACGATATCAAGCCTCATCCAACAGGCTGAGTCGACCAGGGACCTTGCTCTCGAGCAATCTTGCAGAGACTCCGAGGGAGTTATCCTTCCAGAGGGTTCTCGTCTTTTCATAAGGGTAGAGTACGTATCAAAAGATGGAATGCGAACCTTCAGAATGGATCGGCTAATTGAGCCAGAAAACCTCCATAGTGGATGCGTGACGATGGGCATGGAGTGGAGAACGATGTTTTCCACGCTATCGAAGCCTCAAAGCGACCATCCAAGACTCGGTGCCGGTTCTCCGGCATTTTTCAACAATGGATGATTGGTGCGCTGCAGGGCCATTAGAGTCGGAATCGATATGCGCCAATACCTGTGCGCGAAGGTATGGCGATTCCGGAGGTAGACCCCCTTGTTCTCGATCGCCTCTACCGCTCTGACCTTCGCAGCCTACGGGAAAATGCAGAACGAGAGGGAGTCTCCAAGAGGGGTTCAGTCGAAGTGTTGCGAGCATCTTTGATTCGACATCACGTTCTTTCTGATGTCGATCTTTCTTGGGAAGGCATACAGTCGTTTAGCAATCGGGAGTTGGGCGATCTTCTGAGAATTTTTGGAGTCAAAGCATCGGGTTCGCACAAGGAGAGGCGCCAAAGAACATGGCTCCACGTTACGCAGGATGCAAATCGTCTCACTGTGGAGTCACTCGCCACAATGGAGCGTCAGAAGCTGGTTGATCTCTGCAGGAGGCTCGAGGTTCCTTCGAGTGGCCCCCGTACTGTGCTGATGGGGCACGTAGCAGGAGTCCTCGCAAGTCAACGAAAGGCTTGGGGACATATCAAAAGGAGCCTTCGGAGAAACGGGCTTCTCGGGAGTCCCAAGCTCGAGACTACGAGAATCAAGACGTCTGAAGCCAATTCTAAAATAGGTGTCAGAGAGCCTGATGTGGCCTCTCTTGAGGACGTCTCGGATCTTCTGTCACACTCATTGAGACATGCGGGGTCTCAAGAGTCGCGGGTTCTTCAGACTCTTTCATTAGACTCAGGTAAGTTTGGAAGGATGGTCGTAACCGTGGGCATGGTGAAGGGTCCGATATGGGACCAGTCCTCGACCAATCTCCTTATCTCGATAATGGGTATTCGAGGTCTCAAAATATCCTCAGAAAGGGTTCGTAGAGACATACACCTAGCAGCTTCCAGAATCGCAGAATGCTGGATCGGGGAATCTGGCGAGATACTCGAAGGCATAGATATCGAATCGCTGAGATACAGATTCGACGATCGCGGCATTGTAAATCTGGAGTCGATGATCAAGAAGAGTCGTCTTGGATGAGCCTGAACCATCCGAAACGATGTTCCGAAATTTGGCCGCCAGCAGCCCTTAGAGAGTCGATTGCATCTTCGGCCTCCTCTCTCGAATGGCCATGGACGCTGCATTGTCTGACAATGGTATCGTAATCCACGCCCTCTCCACGATCACCTGCGGCAATTGTCGCGATCACGACCTCCTCAACGGACATATCGCTTGTTGCAGGGGGAGGGGCTGCCACGGGCTGATCAGGCATGGCGGTCTCAGATTCTGATTCGATTGCGGAATCTGGCTTTACAATCTCCACGGATCTTCCCAATGCTGCATTCAAAGCTTGCAGGACATCTAACATGTACACCTCAGTCTCGAAAGGCGGATAATGCGCCCTAGAAAGCAGCATTCCATCGATCAGATCCTCCGGTACTCCCGCGGACCTGAAACCAGCCATACTCTGTTCAGCTGCCATAGCGAGTTCGTGCGCATTTATCCTGCGAAGGGTTGCATCAGCGGTTTCTGCTAGCCATTCAGCATACCTGGGCTTATCGATAACCGTCATCTCCTGCGCATTGTATGATGTGAAAACGCCACCGTCTTCAGTTTGGAATGACCTCTGCTTTGCAACGACCATCAAGAGGAATCTGTCGCCTTGCTCGAAACGCGCATGGATCTCCTCTGCTTCCGGATGCAGCTCCGGATTGAACGGTGAGACCTCGACCCTATGGATGCCTGTAACGTCTCTCAGATTGAATCTGTAGCTCTGGCCGCTATCGCTCTCCCTCTTCTCCGAACTATCGATCAAACCGCAGATAAGTGCTCGATTTATCTTGGCTCCGAGTCTTGTAACCATGTACCCGGGGTCATATTCACCTGAGCCCTGATCTGGAAGGCTTGCATCGCGATACTCGTGTGCGAAGACTCGAATCGCGGTCTGTCTGCCTACTCGCATGGTGCCGGACATCGTCAAAGAACCACCCCCCATCGATCTATGGCAGCTTTTGCAATTCCTTCTGGGTCCGCTTCCAAAACCTGCACCTCATCAGCTTGAATCATACAACCTCGGTCATCATTGATCGAACGGCCCATGATCTGCACACGGTGCCCGAGGAATTTGTCTTTCAACGACGAGTGGAATGCCTCTTTTCCATTCGAAGATATCTCTTTCCTGACATCTTCAAGACTCATCCCAATCAGTATCTCGGTAGGCGCGCGAGAGACGAGAAGAGAAGCATTGGACACTCCTGAATCCACCACCATCATCATCCTCAGATCTTCTTCACCGACGTCTTCCCCGTGAATTCCGCAGACACCGTCTCTCAGTACTCGCCTACATCCTTCTTGAGTACATCTCAAGATGATCCCAGAATCAGATCTCAATGACACTATCCTTCCAATTGTGTATATGCCTCTTCTCGAACCACCAGAAGTGAGGTCATCGAGGTTTTCCTCTACCCAGTGGTTTGAGGCGTCTATGGGTCCGAATGGGGCTTCGGTCAGTGTCTCTACTTGCTCAAGCTGATCAATTACAAGATCTGGTGACCCCTGCCACGCCTGGACTCTTGCGCGTTTTATTCGGATGAAGGAACCAGCCTCAAGGTCTACCTCGCCCCATGACGTTAGGCGGCATCGACCACTTGGATCTTGCACCTCTCCACTTCGAACTACGCGTTCTTCACCGGTTTTGGATGTGAATGATCGAGAATTCCAATCAACAACTTGCAGCGTGATTTCCACATCCCTCATTCCGTCCCTGAGGTCTTTGATGTTGCATGACGAGTTTGCTTGGAGTGTTGCGGCTTCGGGGAATGCACCATCGTGATATGGCTCTATTTTCGTGAAATCGCCAATATTGATTTCAGGGGTATCTCGAAATCTCTTGACCTGTGCGTTCTCGATCTTGACAAGGTCGCCTTCGGAAATGTCGAGCGTCTTCCATGAGAGGAAGCCCATTGTCCCGGTTTGATCGCCTAACCTGCCTCGCATCACGTCTATGCTTCCAGAACCATCTCTTCGGACGATTTGATCGGGGCGAATGGCGAGTACCCGTGCCACGATTGCAACAGTTCCTTCGCCCCGCGAGGCGTCCTCTATGGTTACTGGTTCGTTTGTGGGTGCGAGGGATGGGGCTCCTCCTTCCTTTAGTACTGAAACTCTTGAGGTCTGATTGATATTGATCGATTTCTTGCCATTCCACTCATTGACGGATACGCCTTCGAGACGTACGACTGAGCCGGCTGCTAGATCCTGGGATTTATTGCCCCAGTCTTTGAATTCCCACCGTTCACGCTCGCCGTCCCATGGAGAGTCCTCGATGAAACCGAATCCTATCTGGCGTTCTTCCCCTCTTACCTGCTGAACCCTTGAATTGTAAGATGCCACTAGGACCTCTATCGTTACATTTCGATCGTTGGAGCCGAGATCTGAGAATTTTGACACTTTCTTGACAGATGGAGCGGGTGCTCGGACGGTCTTATCTGCATCCGAGCCAGGTTCCATGAATTTCCTGACGACCGACCGAAGTGCGTCTCTTGGAGGTATGAGGAACTCATTTTCGTATCTTTCGAACTCTTTTGCTACTTCCTCGGGATTTGCATCTTTGCATTCCTGAAGGACCAGCCTCACTTCGGTATCGTACTTCTCTTCACTCATTCAATCACACTTCCGTCGAGATTCCAGCATCGAGTCTGCTGAGTTTATTCGACGGACCGGATAATCCTCCGGATTGGGTCCTATGGAGGGGGGAAACCTGTGCAGGATGGGGCAGACTCGACACTTCCTCGCCTCGGACTACCTAATCTTGAGAGGCGGTTCTTGAACATAGCCGACGAAATTTGGATTTTCAAGGGGGCCGTTTATTTCAGTTGACGCCCTCCTGCGCAAACATGGATCCCCCCGGGCCAGCGAGGATAGGGGTTCTGACGGCCTCTGATAGAGCATCTTCCGGAGAATATCAGGATCTCAGCGGGCCGGAGATAGAAGATTTCCTGGTTGAAGTTATGTCGACTTCATTTGAGATTCATCGACGTCTCGTTTCAGATGATGAGAGGGACATTGCAAACATGCTTGTGGAGCTCAGCGATCATGTCGGATGTTGTCTAATCATCACGACTGGCGGCACGGGTCCTGCGCCTCGAGATGTCACCCCAGAGGCAACTGAATCGGTCTGTGATAGAATTCTTCCCGGGTTCGGGGAGAAGATGCGTTCGATATCCATGAAGTATGTTCCCACCGCCATACTTTCCAGGCAGCTCGGAGGAGTCCGTGGAACCACTCTTATCATCAATCTCCCAGGTTCTCCAAAATCGATAAGAGAGACTCTCGAGGACCTCTTCCCGGCTATCCCGTACTGTATAGACCTGATCGGAGGGCCATACATTTCCACATTCAAAGACAAGATGGATGTGTATCGCCCGCCTCATGCCAGAAGGGAATGATTGATGGCATTCCGGCCGGAAGGTGCCTCATGGCGAAGATGAAGTCGGGCGGAGAGGAAGATGGAAGAGCGCAGAAAGAAATGCGCGAGATAACAGTGGATTTTGACTTCACGCCAAATGCTCTTTCTTCGATCCTCTACAAACAAGGCGAAACCATGGTCTTAGCCACCGTTACAGCGGACAAAGGCCTCCCTAGATGGTTTCCAAGAAATGCGACCAGAGGTTGGATACATGCTGAGTACTCCCTTCTGCCCGGATCTACGAATACGCGTTTCCGAAGAGAGCGTAATGGAGCGAAGGGCAGGACGCATGAAATTGAGCGTCTAGTGGCTCGATCGCTCAGGGGGGCTGTCGATTTGGAGGCACTCGGACCCATTTCCATGACTGTTGACTGTGAAATCCTCAATGCAGATGGCGGCACTAGATGCGCATCGATCACCGCCGGAAACATTGCATTGAGGCTAGCAATACGTCGCCTCATTGCCTCTGGACGCTGCCTACCCGTTGATCTGAGAGCTAGTGAGCAGGACCTAAAGGATGGTTGGACGCCACCGAAAATGTCTCCAGAAGAGCGTGCTAATCATGAGTGTGCAGTGATGGCAAATGACGTTGCAGCCCTGAGCGTGGGAATGGTTGATGGCAAAGTCCGAGTCGATCTCGACTATGTCCTAGATTCGAATGCCGATGTCGATATGAACGTCGTTATGACGAGCAAGGGTTCCTTCGTAGAAGTGCAAGGAACAGGGGAGGAGGCCACATACACAAGAGATGAGTTGGAGTCGCTCCTAAATGCAGCAGTAGAAGGGATAGGCAAACTGCATCAGCTTCAGGCTTCGCTGCTTGAAGGTAGGGATTGATGGTGGGACTGGCCGGACTTGAACCAGCGGCCTCCGCATCTTCAGTGCGGCGCTCTCCCAACTGAGCTACAGTCCCATGGGCATGATTCGGCAGCCCGGTTCCAGTATCAAGTCTTCCGAGCGAGCCATTCAAGGCAGAGAGTGTCCACGCATAATCCTAGGTGGATGCATGTCCGTTGCTAGCAGAGCAAAGCGTGTCACGACAAATACCCTTCAGGAAATGAAAGGTAATGGCGAAAAAATCGCCATGCTGACCGCCTATGACTTCTCATTGGCGCGGTTGGTTGATGCCTCGGGGATCGACGTAATCCTGGTGGGCGACTCGGCTTCCAATGTGATGGCAGGCCACGAGACGACTGTACCGATCACTCTTGATCAGATGATATATCACGCGCAGAGCGTCGTCAGAGCGGTTCAGAGGGCATTGGTTGTGGTCGACATGCCTTTCGGGACGTACCAGAGCGATTCGAATAATGCTCTCAAATCAGCGATACGCATCATGAAAGAGACAGGGGGGCATGCTGTCAAACTAGAAGGGGGTGCCGAGGTCCTATCCTCGGTCCGGAAGATAATCGATGCGGGGATACCTGTGATGGGGCATCTGGGCCTCACGCCCCAGTCAATCTACAAGTTCGGAACATACAGCGTACGGGCGAAGGAGGAAGAGGAAGCTGAACGTCTAATGAATGATGCAAAGATGCTGGAAGAAGCTGGCTGCTTCTCCATCGTTTTCGAGAAGATTCCGGCAAGTCTGGCGGCCAAGGTTAGCTCGTCTCTTTCAATCCCCACAATAGGCATTGGGGCGGGGGCCGACTGCGATGGACAGGTGCTCGTTCTCCACGATATGCTTGGAATAACACAAGAGTTCAGTCCGAGGTTCCTCAGGAGGTACGCGGATCTTGAAGAAACCATAGACTCAGCAATTAGGGGCTATATCGGCGATGTTCGATCCGGTTCATTCCCCTCTGAGGAAGAATCATACTAGTTGGCCAAAATAGCATATGTTCAAGGACACTCGCAGGATATTGAGTAAACATGACGTCTACTGAGATGTGGGTCGAGCGTCACAGGCCGCGTTCGGTTTCAGAGATGAAGGGGCAAGCCACTATCGTGGACCGTCTGAAGGCCTACGCCTCGCAGCGGGATTTCCCGCACCTGCTTTTTGCAGGTCCGCCGGGCACGGGAAAGACGACGGCTGCGCTCGCTCTTGCGAGGGATGTATTCGAGGACTCGGGAGTCTATTCCAGGAATCTGCTAGAGATGAATGCGAGTGATGAGCGAGGGCTCAAGGCGGTTCGAGAGAAGGTGAAGGAATTCGCCAGAATGGCGCCTGATCAGAATGTTCCTTTCAAGCTCATATTTCTGGATGAGGCGGACGCCCTTACAGCGGATGCCCAGGGTGCATTGAGGAGGATAATGGAGCAATACGCTAGCACATGTAGGTTCATTCTGTCCTGCAATTATTCGTCGAAGATAATCGAACCGATTCAATCGAGATGCGCTGTATTCCGATTCAGGCCTCTCGCAGAGGATCAAATTCTCGAGATGATTCTCGAGGTTTCTGAGAGAGAGGGCCTCGATCTCAGCGACGAGGGGGCGACAGCAGTGGTTCATGTCGCTCTGGGGGACCTGAGAAGGGCGATAACTGCCTTGCAAGTGGCAGCCTCCCTTTCCTCGTCGATAACTCGAGACCTCGTCTATGAGACGACTGCGACTGCGCCGCCAGAGGATCTTCATTCATTCTTAATCAGCTGCAGAGAGGAGGGCTTCCAGCCTGCTCGAAAGAAACTCAACGACATAATCGATCGATTCGGCCTAGCGGGCACTGATGTGGTGAATCAACTGCATAGGAGCCTTGGAGAGGCTTCATTCCTGACTGAGAGGGATAAACTCGCTCTCACAGAGGCAATGGCGGAAGCTGATTTTCGATTGGTTGAGGGCGGGGGCGAGTCCCTGCAACTTGATGCACTCACTGCACGAGCCTGCACTCTGCTATCAGAGTCCTGACACTACTGAATCTGTACATTCAGGGTGTACACCTTTGACCATGTGTTCTTCCACGGGTCCCCGTCTTCGGTGAGTCTGATGGATATCGTGTGTATGCCTGCCTCGAGGCCCTCCAATTCGAATGCCAAACCGAAGTCATCTGCCTTGGAAGACGGCTCGCCGGGGGCTGTCCAGTTGGATACGAGCTCGTACTGTGTCGCTGCAGCCGATGCCTCGGTGCCACCTAGATCCCAATCGGCCAGAACTACCTCCTCATCGTTGAATCTCTGAATAGTCGCATTGAGATGCACATCGTCGAGTTTCCAATTGTCCCTGACGCTGAATCCTAGGATGATTTCAGGAGTGTCGTCCACCACGGACAGGATCAACCCATCATCAGTCACATCCACAGCAGATACGTCATCATTCGCAGCTATGCCGAGGCCCTCGGGGACTTCAGGAGAGGCGATGTCACCCATTGGCGGATTGATCATCGCAACAGATGCAGCCAGCCACGTGAATAGGAAGAGCATCCCCGCACGAAACCAGTTCCCCCCGGTGTAGAGTTCTGAGAACCTGGACGGGACGAAGAGTCGATGGATCGAAGGGAGGAAGAAGACTATCGATAGGGGCAGCAGCCATATCGATCGTGCCGGGCCATCCATGGATGGGAGAATCACGTATCTCTGAAACAGAGCGAATGCGGCGGCAAGGGATATCACGAGCCACATGGACCATGCATCTGCCTTTTCCTTCTCAAATGCTGCAGCAGGGTCGAAGGGCTCGAGCGTCTTCGAGACTCTTTCCTTCGAACCGTCCTCCTTAGATCGCTTCTTGCCTGAATAGGCGCTCGCCTTCAGGGCCGTGTCGACGTCAACCACGTATCCGCCACGACTCGTTGTTCATCAACCATGCCCTCTAGAAGGATCTCGACGGGAGTTCAAATGAACGTTAGAATTCATCCGGGACGACCGAGGATGTTGCCCTTCCGAGGATAGTTCGGCAGTGTAATGCTCAAATGGGGTCGTTACGCCGGTCGGTTCAAGCCGGGGTGGCGTAGTTGGT
>DAVB01000052.1:8976-9130 GCA_002505455.1 Euryarchaeota archaeon UBA52
GGACTCATAGGGCAGTCTTCGGACTATGTACGCGCTTGAGTAATGCCGCTTGGGATGCCTGAGTCATCCGAAGGTCGCGGGTTCAAGTCCCGCTCCCGGCACCACATGTACTGCATTCAGGAAATTCCAATCCAGATCACGCGCAGTCGGAAGC
>DAVB01000030.1 GCA_002505455.1 Euryarchaeota archaeon UBA52
CATGAATCCAAGATCCCGTTGCGAGCTCTTCTAACCTGGGAAGATGATCAGTGCCCTTTTCCTCGAGGTACTGCCCAGGCGTCAAGGTCCTGATGGTAGGGTGATCTTGCAACGCATCGAACCACTCGTGAAGGAATTCTCTGCCATTGTCACTAGCGCCGAAACCACTCATGAAGAGCCAATTCTCTCCATCAGCCGCCACTGTTAGCAGGTGATCTTCAGGATTTCCTCCAGCATTTATGACGTCATTCCTCCTGTCCTCCACCTGCGAGATGAAATCGGCCACAGCATCCTCCACATCCATGTCCCCATAGGTGAATGCAATTCTGTCAGATATCCCCGTCTCCCTGAACACCATCATCATCTCCTGCCCCTCGGATTCAACCACCCATGGGGTCGTGATGTCCATGGTGGAGGCATCAGATGGATTTCCACCGCCCAACTTGACAGACTGGGATAGAACTTGCTTATCACTCACAGCCCACTGTATGCCGTTCCCCGCCATCGGTGCGATTACCGATTGAGAGACCGCTTGTTCGGAGGGCCACATCCCGCTGGGCCTTATGCCTGTACTGACCTCGAAAAGATCCAGTCCTTCCGAGACTTGGTCTTCCACGTCAGATATCCACGCATCCTTCTCAACGGGTATCCCATCTTCCATAGTCCAGCCAGGCATGGCTAGGAGAGGCATAATGGGGTGATATTTCGGAGTCGTCGTCAGCTCTACTTGGGATGTATTGGCCAGATTTGAGTACAAAGGCATGACATTGAGCATCTGTTCGCTCTGATACGAAAGAACCACCTCAAGATCATTCACCGTGTACGGTGCCTGCTTCTCAAATATGGATTGCATTTCAGCACTTGCAGCAGTTTGCGTGAGGAGGTAATCATAATCACCCATCACCAAGGGGCCAGAGTTCTGGAAGAGGTGGAATAGAACAGTCGCGTCAAGGAGGTGTTGAGGGTGGAATATCACTGATGATTTAGGGCTACGTGAATCTCCAGGGTCGGCCTGATACGGCCTGACAAAAGAGGGATCGCTGTTGTCTCTTCCATCCTTTAGATCCCCAAATGAACTGCTAGCGGGCTCCATCCAACCTAGCTCCGGATGCTCTCCATCCACGCCATATACCCAAGGTTGTATTCTGAAATACTCGAACATCATTTGTGCGAGTTCCCATTCACTCAGATCGGTTGGATAGCCTGTCGCATATCCGTCTCCGTCCGTAACCCAATTCGACTTTGCAAGAGCTAGATGCAGATCCATGGTGGTCGGGTCGCTGTAATCTTCAAGCTGCTCTATCAATGATGGAACGATGTTGTAGGTCACGTTCGTGCCGGGGTACATCCCCAAGATGCCAGGGCTGTCTATGTACTCATGACTCCCGTGCACCCTAACCCATGGCAACTCGTAAAATCCAGATTCTATGTTCTTGTAATATGGTTGATGCATGTGAAGAATTATTGCTAGATTGATGGCACCGTGGTCTTCTGTATCAGTCGAATCAGCAGATGCTGGAATCACACCACTAAGAGGCACAGACACCATAATTGCCACAAGAGCAAGACCCACAAACCTTCTTTCCCGATAATCTCCGACCGACCTACTCATCTCCATCACGCCTGTACTATAGGATGCTAGTAAGAGCATATAGGTTTCAATCTCGCACTAAAGAATTGTTAGTGACCTCTAATCGGCGAACATCCCATTTATCTGCTGGCTTCACTGCGAAAGTAGAGTGAGGGCCGCTGGAATCCTGCTTCCAATCCAGTCCATTCCGAGGAGCGATGCGCCGGGCGGCCTCAGGGAGGCCAGTATCCGTGCGATAGATGCCCTCGCTTCTTTCGGTATCGGAGTCTGGCAGATACTCCCACTGAACCCTCCAGATTTCGTAGGCTCCCCGTATGCAAGCCCTTCTGCTTTTGCAATGGATCCTGAATTACTCCATGGTCTCGCGGGGGATGTAAGAGACCCATCCAGACATGATTTGGATACTTGGCTTGAAAACTCCGAATGGGTAGACTCATGGGCATTATTCAGGATACTGAAGTCGATCGATCCAAGGAGCTGGGTGAAATGGGGTCGTTGGTCTGACCCCTCGGCCCAGGAACTCAACCACCTTAGATTAGAAAACGAAGAGCAATATTGGCGCGAAATCAGCATACAGTGGAAACTTGAGCATGCTATGGAAATAATCGAGGCCCATGCACGTGAGAATGGCGTCCTTATGCTTGGCGATATTCCACTCTACATAGCGCATGATTCTGCGGACATGTGGCACAGCAAGGAACTATTCAACATAGGACCAGATGGGGAACCACTTGAGCGCTCAGGCGCTCCCCCCGATTCATTCAATCCCCTTGGACAACTTTGGGGCAACCCCACATACGCGTGGCCAGTACACCAGAAATCCGGCTACGCGTGGTGGAAGAAAAGGGTCGAGACAGCTTCACGTAGAACGCCAGGGATTCGGATAGACCATTTCATCGGACTTGCCGAATACTGGGCAATACCACCTGAGGCTGAGGATGCACGCGGTGGCCGTTGGGCGGATGGCCCGGGCGCATCGCTAATGGATGCGATAATCGACTCCTCGGATTTCCTAATTGCTGAGGATCTGGGCATGGCCGGTGATGCTGCAATCAGGCTCAGGGACGCCTACAACTTGCATGGGATGTCAATACTTCAGTTCGGATGGGACCACGATGCGCCCCCGCATCATCTCAACCACATCCCCGAGAGAGTGGTCGCATACACGGGTACGCACGACAACGATACTTTCGCAGGATGGTATTCGAAGATTGGGCCGGATGACAGGAGAAGGGTGAGGGCGTCCCTCGACTGTAATTCCGCGGATGTACCGATGGAGGCGGTGAAGAGGCTCATGTCTTCAAAAGCGGAAATTGTGATCATACCCCTGCAGGATGTTTTGGGGCTCGGCAGCTCTGCAAGGATCAACACACCGGGACTTGTCAGCAAGAGAAATTGGTCATGGATGGCCCCAGATCATTGGGAATCCCACCATTCATGGTCGTGGCTTTCCGAATCGGTGAAATCCTCCGGCCGCTCGCCATGGTATGATGGCCGAGAATCTAGTCTTGGGTATTGATATTGGAGGCTCTTCCGTAAAAGGGGCAATTGTAGACGTCAACGCCGGATGCATCGTGAGCCAAAGATGCACCATTGAGCACGAACCGCTCCCCTCCCTCGCAAGAATAACTGAGTCCATAACGACCATCATTCATGAGGTCCAATACAAAGGCAAAGACATAGGAGTGGGATTCCCAGGTGTTGTGTCGGATTACGAGGTAATCAATGGCCCCAACATGGGCAATGACATTAGACACGGGTCTCTCATCGATTCATTATCTGAAAATGGGTTATCTTCCACATTGCTGAATGACGCCGACTCAGCACTCTACCATGCAATCAGGAATTACAAGAAATACTCGGTAACAGAAACAATCCTCCTCATAACAATAGGCACTTCCCTCGGCACAGCCGTATCTCAACGAGGACGCCTTCTCAGGAATGTCGAGCTTGGCAGACTGTTGAATGAGGACGGCGTCCGCATCGATCAGACGGCTAGTGCAAGGGCCCTGAGGGAAGGTGGCATGGACATGAGAAGTTGGACCAAGAACCTCTCATTGGCCATCACGAGAATAGCCTCATGCGTTTCCCCGGAGATTATTCTACTCGGTGGTGGAATCACCGAGCAACCAGAATCATGGTTCGATATGGTCGATGTGGATTGGACTGTAAAATTGGCACCTGATTCCAATCAAGCCGGCCTCTTAGGGGCAGCGTGCTGGCATAACGACTCAAAAAATGAGGCACTGGGCAGAAGTCTCCCTTAAATTACAAAATTTACACTACCATATTGTTACCAATTGAGTTAATATTGTACTAAGTTACCCCAAACGCATGGACAACAAAATTCTGTCCCTCTTGCTAAGCATGCTGATGGTCTCGATGGCCGCTGCAGGGTGTCTCGGCGGAGATGATGACGACACGACAACGACCGACGTAGACGGCTGTACGGATAGCACCGCTACGAATTACAACCCCGATGCGACAGTGGATGACGGTACATGCACATTCCCGCCATTGGCCGGGTGCATGGACTCAGAGGCCAGCAACTATGACGAAGCAGCAGTCGAGGACGACGGCTCATGCACATACAGCCTGACTGTATGGCACTCATACGCGCTAGACTCGACCGAGGAGGAGGCTTTCAACAACGTCATAGCGGCGTTCGAGGCCTCACATGCCAACTATGACCTCGACGTCCAGTACGTTCCATTCGACGATCTGAAGCCGCAGTACGTGACTGCAGCACAGGCCGGCGAGGCTCCAGACGTGTTCCGCCTTCAGAATGATGCGCTGGGAGAAGTCGCCGCAAACAACGTCGGCGGCGTTTCAATCATCGAGGACCTCGCTCCATACATGACTCCAGCAGAGCTTGCAGCATATGGAACGTCGATGTCGGGCGTCACAGTCAACGGCGAGATACTCGGGCTACCGCAGTCCGGGGATTCCTTGGCACTGTACTACAACAAGGACGTACTCGACCTCGTAGGCGTCGATTACACCAACATCTCCGAGTGGTCCTTCACAGAGTTTTACACTGCTGCCGTAACGGTTAGCATGGCCTCCGAGAACCATTGGGGACTCTGCTTCCCCTACAAGGCTGCATACCAGTTCTGGCCATGGCTGACAGGATACGGCGGATCGATCTTCGACGATTCCGGCAACCCCACAATCAACAGTCCCAGCACCGTCTCGGCGATCCAGACGATCCAGCTGGCCCTGTACGGACAGCCAGCAGGCGGCACAGGAGTTTTGCCTGATGGCAGCTCACCAGCCGTGCTCAAGGCCGGCTGCGACTGGGGCAACATGGAGGACATGTTCAAGGACAACGAAGTTGCCTTCATCATCCAGGGACCATGGGCGTACGGCGGCATCGAGGCCTCCAACGTCAACTTCGGCCACACTGTGATGCCCCTCTCGGTACTTGAGATTCCATTCAGCCCATTCGTGGGTATGAAGGGATGGTCCGTGTCCTCTGGATCGGACTCCAAGGCCGCTGCAGTGACTCTGACGAAGTACCTCTCAGGATATGACAGCCAGGTCGAATTCGCAAAGACCGCAAAGCTCCTGCCAGTCATGCCCTCCGTTCTGGAGCACCCAGACGTAGCCAGCGACTCCGTAGTCGCGGGCTTCGGCGCTCAGATGGCCAGAGGCTTCGGAGCACCTGCATACTCAGCAATGGGATCCATATGGGGCCCTGTGGACTCTATGCTCGCAGACGTCTTCGACAACGGGATGGCTCCAGCCGACGCAGCTCGAAAGGCGCAGGCCGCCATAGAAAAGGCACTCGGAATACCGCTGACAGTCGATGACGACGCTGACGACGACGGATACTCCATCGACGGCGCCGATGCAGACTGCAACGACAATGACGCCACCGTCTACCCCGGCGCCGATGATCCGGAGGGTGATGGAATCGATCAGAACTGCGACGGCATCGACGGTGTCGACGTCTCGGTCACTGTGACTCTGATGGTTCACACGGATGACAGTTCGATCACCGCTGTGAATTTCAAGGGAGCATACGGCGGCTGGGCTCTAGAGTCAGGTACCCAGGACGGCATGATGTGGACCGTGGAGATAACCACCAACCCAGGCACATACGAATGGGGTGCAGAAGATCAGGGAGCTAACTGGCTCGGCACCAGCTGCGAGGATGTAGATGGAAACGTCTCTGATGATGGAAGCAACTGCGAGTTCACCGTGGCAGCTGATGGCACGGTAACTGGGCAGACCAAGCTCCATGTCATGGCCATGTAATTGGCCTGTTGACTAATCAGGAATAACTGAGGTAAAACGCAACAAGGAGTGAGGGCGGTGAAGGGTCAGACGGCGGGAATATCCGCCACTGCCCTCCTCGCTCTCCTCCTCCTTTCCATTCCCACGGCGCAAGCCGCCCCCCCTCCAGTCTCGGAGACATCCATAGACGGCGATGTCGATCTCAACAATAGAGTCAGATACGCCTTCCAGACGGTGCCTGAGGCCGTTAAGTACGACATCTATTACAGCACCGAGACATTCTCCAATCTGACGGAAATAGTCCCGACTACTTCCTCAGTAACCGGTTTCCCCGATGCGTGGATAACCGTCTCTCAAGAGCCAGCAGACGACCCCTCGATCCAAGAGACGCTCAAGTTCTTTCGATGTTGGTGGTCTCTGAATCCAATTCCAGACAGCCTCGCTGCTGATTTCCAGGCCGAGGAGGGATGGCTTGAACCAACCTTCTCAGTCGGTATGCCCGTGATTCCTCCCGATGCGGTAACAGTGATCTGCGATCTCCCAGGCATAGTCCGGGGTCAAGAGGTATATGTGGCGACAGTTGCAATCGGCGAGGACGGCTCTTCGGTCGACGAGGGCCTCGAGGTATTGTCAGCAATAACCACCGCTGAGTCCGAAAGACCACCTGATCCCGACATGACTCCAGTCTACATCGCCATCGGGGTCATCGTAGGAGGCCTTTGCCTTACGGCAATAGTGCTCTATTTCCTGTCCCCGAGTCGACGAGAGAGGAGCGGCTACCTCTTCGTTTTGCCCGCAATCCTCCTATTGGCCACACTCACCTTCTATCCCGTGGGCTACGGCATATACCTCTCCTTCACAGATGAATCCGCTGAAAATTATGGCGAGGGGGAATTCGTCGGTCTGGACAACTATGAGCTTCTGTTCTCGGATGAGAGGGATTACGACGGTGATGGAGACCCCGGTTTCTGGCGCACTTTCACATTCACCCTCATCTGGACCTTCGGCTGTGTGATTATGCATATGCTGCTGGGCGTTCTTTTCGCTATGCTTCTCGAAAGCGGCATAATCGGGAAGGTTGCTTGGCGTACGATACTCCTGATACCGTGGGCCGTACCGGGGTACATCTCGGTGATAATGTGGAGGGGAATGCTCAACAGATTTGGTTGGGTCAATGGAATTCTCACTTCCGATATCGATTATCTGGGGCTTGATAACTGGGCTAAATTCTCCGTCATCTTCGTCAATATCTGGATGGGTTTCTCATTCATGACCATGACTACGTCCGGAGCATTGGCAGGCATACCCAGGGACATGTACGAGGCGGCCAACATAGATGGCGTGGGCAGGTATCATCGTTTCAGGCATCTCACGCTACCTCAACTGATGCCCGCACTGGTCCCCCTTTCTCTACTTGGCATGATCTGGACCTTCAATCTCTTCCATGTCATCTTCCTGATGACCGGCGGCGGTCCCGACAGATTCTACGGGGAGCCAGGCGTCACCGACATACTCGTCACTTTCGTTTACGATGTCGCATTCATAGACGGCGAGTACGGCTTAGGAGCAGCATGGTCGGTCATAATTTTCCTGATGCTAATCGTCTTTAGTACAGCATATCTCGTAGTGACAAAGGCAGGAGAGGTGGACGGATGAAAGACAATCTCGCTGTTCGTTGGTGGACTCCCGTCAGCCTCCGTGCAGTAGCATCATTTGGTTGGATAAGCCTCATGATTGCACTATTCATGTGTGCAGTCTCTTGGATGAGGGGGGACGACTCCGGACTCACAACCGCATTCATGGTGGTAATCGCAAATTCAGTCATTGTCTTAATTCTCCCCGAGGACGTCCCTGCTCGTCCCGTGCCAGAGAAATTCGCGCTCTTCCTTGTTTCAGGGGCTTCTATGACGATTCTTTCACTCTCATACATCATCCACAGGGCCGACTCCTCCGTTGGCCTTACTATGGTCGACTATTGGACTGCTGCACCCTCTATGCTGGTCGGTGCAGCTGCAGTCATCGCTGCATCCCGCTCATCAAGATGGTTCATGGGCAAAGCATCGACCGATGAGGCCCTCAGGGGGCTTGCAAGATCGAGGAAGCACTCAGGCGCAGTCATTCAGACTGCCAAGCAGATCGTGCTCATACACTTGGGAATATTCGCAATCCTCCCGCCGCTGTGGACGATCATGCTGTCCTTATCTCCTGGAAATTCCCTTAGTATGGACTTCAGCTTCTCGAACGCCACTTTGGAGCATTACGAGAAGATGTGGGGTTCAGAGAGATTCTGGGGGTGGTTCTGGAACTCCATCATCGTCTCGGTTGCAACTACAATCTTCGGCTTAACAATCGCATTCCCCGCGGCATATGGCTTCTCGAGATATCGGTTCCATGGTCGAAAAATAGGCCTGTTCATGTTTTTGATAGTTCAGATGTTCCCCGGCGCCCTTATCCTCGTCCCGTATTTCATCGTCATGAAGGGGCTCGGACTCCTCAACACGTATGCAGGACTCGTCGTTGCCTACTCCGTAACCGCCCTTCCGCTCTGCGTCTGGCTTATGAAGGGATTCTTCGATACCATACCAAGGGAGCTTGAAGAAGCAGCCAGAGTAGATGGTTGCTCACAGATTCAGATATTCTCTCGAATAATACTCCCTCTGTCTCTCCCGGCAGTAGCCGTTACCTGTCTCTTCTCATTCCTCGCTGCTTGGAACGAGTATCTCCTTGCACTGACCTTCTTGTCAGACACAGACAGATACACACTGCCCGTGGGTCTTGCCTCCATGGTATCTTCAGCCCAGGCCGGCGACTCGTATTGGGGCGATTTCGCTGCAGCGTCGATTCTGATAAGCGTCCCCGTAGTGCTCTTATTCATCACATTCCAGAGATATCTCGTCGACGGCATGGTCGCGGGAGCTGTGAAGGGGTGATCGTGTATGGCAGAAGTGGGATTCGACGGCGTATGGAAGGAATATGACAGTGATAGCGTGGCAGTCAAGGATTTGACGATCCACGTTGAAACGGGGGAATTCGTAGTTCTAGTCGGCCCGTCTGGATGCGGCAAGACAACATCCTTGAGAATGCTCGCCGGTCTTGAAGAAATCACTGAAGGAACCATATCGATTGATGGGGTTGTTGTGAATAATCTCCCGCCCAAGGCCAGAGGAATTGGGATGGTATTCCAGTCATATGCCCTGTATCCTCACATGAATGTGGAGCGAAACCTCTCATTCGGACTGAGAATGCAGAAGGGAGCCGAACGCCTCGAGAAGAAGGAGATAGACAGCAGAGTTTCAGATGCAGCCGAACTACTGGGATTAACAGAGTATCTTGATCGCCTTCCGAAGAACCTCTCCGGCGGACAGAGGCAACGTGTAGCATTGGGGAGGGCACTGGTGAGACAGCCCGAGGTGCTCCTGATGGACGAGCCCTTGTCAAATCTCGATGCAAAGCTAAGGAATCAGATGCGAATAGAACTACGTCGCCTCCACGAGGAGCTGGGAACAACCACGATCTACGTAACACACGATCAAGTCGAGGCGATGACCCTTGCAGATCGAATAGTCATAATGAACGAAGGAAGGATGCAGCAGTTCTCGACCCCCCTTGAGGCATATCACCACCCATCAAACACCTTTGTCGCGTCATTCCTAGGTACCCCTCCGATGAATCTGGTCGAGGGAAGTATGTCCGATGGAGTCTTCATCGCCACAGATGCCAATGGCGGGGAAGAACCATTCACGATGAAAATGCCTTCGCATCACTCCTCGTATGAGGGCAGATGCACCCTCGGCTTCCGTCCTGAGAATACTGCATTGAAGATCGGGGACGAAGATGGAAAATTCAAGATCGCTGGATTCGAGTCACTGGGTTCCGAGACAATTGTCCATCTGGATAATGGAGACACTAGGATTTCTGCGGTATGGCACAGACCCGGGCCTGAGGCAAATCGACAGATAATGGATAGAACGTCCAATGTCGGGGTACAGATCAACGAATCTGACATCAGGCTATTTGACTCTGAAGGCAATGCTGTCAATGGGGCATGAGGGAGACCCATGAGCCATGATCGCTGGGATTCTGCGGTTGTTTACCAGATATACTGGCGCTCTTTCATGGACGCCAATCAAGATGGAATTGGAGATATCGAAGGTCTGAGATCACGTATCGACCATATACAACAACTCGGCATCGACGCTATCTGGCTAAATCCAACATACCCCTCGCCCCAAGGAGACCACGGCTACGATGTCTCAGATTATTTCGATGTCGAACCGATGTTCGGCTCGTTAGGAGAATTCGATAAAATGATCGAAGATTTTCATGAGCGAGGCATCATGGTCCTCATGGATATAGTTCCGAACCACGTTTCTTCTCATCACGAATGGTTTCAGTCGGCATTATCCGGGGGCATCGGAAATACTGACGAGGGGCGATTCATCATCAGGGAAGGGACTGGCCCAGGGGGAGCCAATCCTCCTAACGACTGGATCAGCATTTTCGGAGGACCTTCCTGGTCCCCATTCCCCTCCTCGGAGGATGCCCTCCAAAGATGGTACCTCCATATGTTCGATCCGTGTCAACCCGACTTGAATTGGCATCACACAGACGTACGTGATAGATTCGAGAATATACTCAGGTTTTGGCTTGACAGGGGTGTAGACGGATTCAGAATCGACGTAGCACACGGACTCTTCAAGGCACCCGGATTGCCCAATAGAGAAGGATTCGGAGACAATTGGTCAGCTTGCTGGGACCAGCCAGAAGTTCACGATATTTATCGGAAATGGAGGAAAATTGCAGATGGGTATGAGCCCAGCAGATTCCTAATCGGCGAGATACACACGGCGACACGGGATCGACTTCTGGAATATATCCGAGCAGATCAACTGCATGCTGCTTTTGACTTCTCTTTCCTCCATCAAGATTGGTCCAGCGATGGATTCAGAGATAAGATAAGGGCCAATTTGGATTTATGGAGAGATACCGGCTCCCTTCCTGTCTGGACCCTGTCAAATCACGATGAAATCAGACATTGGTCGCGTTACGCACCTCTACTTGAGAATGGATCCCCAGATGACCAAGTAGCGAATGTCCGCTACAAATCGCTCCTCGCTCTGGTCATGGCTTTACCCGGGCGAATATTCCTCTACAACGGAGAAGAACTCGCTCTTCCTCAGGCTGATGTTCCCGATGAGCATAGACAAGACCCTGCATTTTTCCGTCAAACACCCGAATCGGACTACAAGGGTAGAGACGGATGTAGAGTCCCCATGCCTTGGGAAGCAGGTTTGCCAAATGCTGGCTTCACCAACTCAGAGCCATGGCTCCCGATGCCTGACGGATGGGAAGACTATTCGGCATCGATTCAGCACGATGATCCTAATTCCATGCTGAATTACTACCGTAGCATGATTCAACGTAGAAGAACGGAAAATTGGATGAAATCCGATTCAATTAGTGAAGTCGATTCATCATCCGGCATACTCTCATTCGTCAAGATGGCTGAGAATAAACAGGTCCGCGTGCTAATGAATTTCAGCGATTCTGAATTCCGCTTCGATAACGATAATACGATTCTAAGAACATCGAATTCAGATACATCGAATTCATTTTTGAGATCAGGCGAACTTGCATATGTTGAGATTCATTGATGTATAACGCTCTAAAAAATCAATCTTCCATGAATGGATACGTCCAATCATGCGGCGTTTTCAGAGTCCTCTTTATGGATCGAGGCGATATCCATCTTAGCAGATTCAACGGCCCACCTGCTTTGTCATTTGTCCCGCTGGCCCTAGCGCCTCCGAATGGCTGTTGAGCCACAACTGCACCAGTTGGCTTATCGTTGATGTAGAAGTTACCCGCAGAGAACCTGAGCTTGTTGAATGCGATATCTATGTGCTCCTCATTCGAAGCAAAAATCGATCCCGTTAATGCATAAGGTGAGCCTGTATCGCATGTTTCGAGAATTTCCAAGAATCGATCATCAGCATACACATTCACAGTAAGAACCGGGCCAAATATCTCCTCGACCATAGTTTCAGACCGCGAGTCCTCCGTTACAATGATCGTCGGTTCGATAAACCATCCAGTGCTATCATCCGATCCACCTCCGACGAACACATCGCAAGTCTCCCTTTCTCGAGCCCTATCGATGTATCCGGTAATTTTGTCGAAGGCCCGTTGATCGATAACCGCGGTCATGAAATTTGTAAAATCACTAGCATCGCCCATCTTGATTTTCGATATCTCTTTCGCAAGTGGGCCGGATATCCTCGTCCAAACCGATTCCGGGATGTATGCCCGGCTCGCTGCGGAGCATTTCTGACCCTGATATTCGAACGCCCCTCTAAGGAGTGCCACGATTAGGCCCTGCTCGTCACAATCCGGGTGGGCTACGATGAAGTCCTTTCCACCCGTCTCCCCGACGATTCTCGGATAAGACCGAAGGCCATCCAGCGATTCTCCGATTCTTTTCCAGAGCCCTTGGAATGTTGAGGTTGAACCTGTAAAGTGCAGACCAGCGAAGTCAGGGTTTGAGAGCGCCATACGAGAAATTGTAGGGCCGGAAGAGGGAACGAAATTAATCACTCCAGGAGGGAGGCCAGCTTCCATCATCAACCTCATCAGAACATAGTTGGAGTGGTATGAATTCCTACTAGGCTTCCACACAGACGTACACCCAACAATCGCTGGAGCACTTGGGAGATTCGCAGCTATGCTAGAGAAGTTGAATGGGGTGATGGCGAGGACGAATCCTTCTAATGGCCTAATCTCGGTTGAATTGACCACTCCATCAGGCGACACAAGTGGTTGGAGCTGATCGTGAAAACCCCTCGCGTAGTGGCAATTGAACCGCCAGAAATCAATAAGTTCGCATGCAGCGTCAATTTCGGCTTGAAATGCGGTTTTTGACTGATTGAGCATTGTCGATGCATTGGATTTCATCCTCCAAGGGCCTGCAAGGAGATCGGCACAGCGCTCGAATATCTCGCATCGAGCTTCAAGACCCATCTCTATCCATTCACTCTGGGCAGATACGGCCGCCTTGCAGGCATCTTCGATCTCCTTCTCGCCAGCCATGTGAACCTCGGCCAATACGTGCCCGTGATTGTGAGGGACGACTTGTTTGACGATATTCCCAGTCTTTACCTCCTTGCCCCCGATGATACATGGTATCTCTACAACTTCACTGAGCTGGCGCTCTAACTCTGCTTTCAACATACTTCGCTCAGGACTTCCCTTTGCATAGGAGAGAATCGGCTCATTGTCGGGATGGGCTGCCATGAGCCCTAGGGGAAACTGCTCATCTAACATCGTTGCGCAGGGGCGCGCGGGTTTTCGAGACCAATCGAAATCTAAGCCCCTGTCCTTCTGCTAGCCAATGCGCTTGCTCCAATCATCGCTGCGAGCACAGACACGAGTCCAAACCCTGGAAGACCGCTGCCTCCTTCGTTGTCTATTGGAGTCGGATCAAGAAGATCGCAAACCCCGTCGTTATCTGAATCGGGTGGCGTTGAATCCGAATCATTGGGGTCGTACTCACAATTCTCTTCCTCTGAATCACTCCATCCGTCACCGTCATCGTCATTATCAGCGATATCCCCAATTCCATCCCCGTCCGTATCTCTCCAATCAGAGGAATCAAGCGGGAAGTCATCCATTTCATTGATGAAACCATCTCCATCCATATCGGAATCCATGTTATTGCAAATGAAGTCTAAATCCAAGTCTGCTGGTAGGCTGTCTGGCGATTTTGAGTCTGAATCACAAGCAATCTCGTCCGTATCGGGCCAGCTATCATTATCGTCGTCTAGGTCGCTGTTATCCCCTATGCCGTCCTGATCCCAGTCTGCATTCTCAGCAGAATCCAGGGGAAACGCATCTTCTGAGTCGGCGTATCCATCGCCGTCATCGTCATCGTCTTCCCCGTCGCAGAGGCCGTCAGAGTCGGAATCAGAAGGGACGCTGGTCTCAATGTCGGCTTCTGATTCACATCTGATTTCATCTTCATCAGACCACCCGTCCCCATCATCATCCAAATCAGTTGTCAGGTCAGTCGTGCATGATTCGAGGATGAAATCGGGAAGTCCATCTTGATCCGTGTCAAGGAATGCGCATGGATCGTTAGGGAAACCATCCTCTGCATCATTTACTCCATCGTTGTCGATGTCTTGGTCCATGTAGTCGCAGACTCCATCTGAGTCTTCGTCTAGGGGTACGCTTGTTGGGTCGAATGGATCGGAGTTGCATGCTATCTCCTCTGCATCACTAATTCCATCTCCGGGATAGAAGCCCTCACCGCAATTGGAGGCGTCTTCGCATGTATCGTCATCTAAATCCGCATTATCCCCCAATCCGTCGCCATCCGAATCGTAACTTTCGTTTGGATCGTTGGGATATGCATCATCCAGATCTGGAACACCGTCCCCATCATCGTCCGGATCGCTGTTGTCTCCTGTGCCGTCGCCATCCGAGTCCTCCCACTCCAGTGGGTTGCCTGGGAAGGCATCATTCAGATCGCTCACTCCGTCCCCGTCAGTATCCGTATCGATGTAGTCGCATATGCCGTCGCTGTCCATGTCGTCCGGGATAGAAGAGTTGCTCTCGGCATTCGTGCCACAATCTTCCTCATCCGAATTCGACCATCCGTCTCCGTCTTTGTCATCATCCAGTGCATCGCATACGCCGTCTGAGTCCATATCGGCAGGGGTATCGCTACTCATCTTGGGGTCGCTACCACAGAGTATCTCGTCCTCATCTGAAACTCCATCATTGTCATCATCTGAGTCGGAGAGATCCGGAACCCCGTCTCCATCGGTATCACCTCCTTCCTCTACATCGCATATTCCGTTTCCATCGCCGTCATACGGGACTGATTCCACATCAAGGGGGTCCGTCCCACAGCTCGCCTCGTCTGAGTCAGTCCAGCCGTCATTGTCGTCGTCATCATCTTCAACCAGGGCGGTACCTCCGGTGAACGTGATATTGTCAAGATAGATTGCTTCAGTCGCGGCATTAGACTGGAG
>DAVB01000064.1 GCA_002505455.1 Euryarchaeota archaeon UBA52
GACAAGTGGAAGACATCCATGACAGTAGCAGCACTGGTCACCGGTGTCGCATGGTACCATTACACGTACATGCGAGAAGTCGCTGTGATGGACGGCGGTGGATCCCCACTCGTCTACAGATACATCGACTGGCTGATCACTGTGCCTCTGCAGGTAGTAGAGTTCTACCTCATCATGGCAGCTATCGGAGCAGCAACCTTCGCCATGTTCAGGAACCTCATGGGAGCATCGATCGTCATGCTCGTAGCCGGATTCTTCGGTGAGTCAGGAGCATGGGATGTCTTCGGAGACATGAGCACCGAGATCTGGTGGGTCATCGGTATGGCAGGATGGGGTTACATCCTGTATGCCCTATGGCAAGGTGACGTCAAGGAGGCATCTGCTTCCGGCAGCGACGGCGTCCAGTTCGCCTTCACCTCGATGAGGTGGATCGTGACCGTCGGGTGGGCAATCTACCCAATCGGATACATGATGGGCAACGACATGATCAGCGGCTTCGACGTCGACGACATGAACATCATCTACAACATAGCCGACTTGGTCAACAAGACCGCATTCGGTATGATGGTCTGGTACGCAGCAACAATGGACGCCGAATAATCGGATCGTCCTGCTAATACCTGAAAGACGTAAAGGGCCGAGGCCGCTAACAGCGGCCTCGGTCCCCTAATTTCTATTATTCAGTTTAATCACATATGGGATGTGATTGCATCTCCGAACTCACTGCATGAAAGGAGAGTGGCGCCGTCCATGAGCCGTTCAAAGTCATAGGTGACCGTCTTTGCTGAGATTGCGCCTTCCATTCCCTTGACGATTAGATCAGCAGCATCGCCCCAGCCCATGTGGCGTAGCATCATCTCTGCAGAGAGGATTAGTGAGCCAGGGTTGACCTTGTCTTGGCCTGTGTATTTGGGCGCGGTTCCATGCGTGGCTTCGAATATCGCGATGCCTGAATCGTAGTTGATGTTCGCACCAGGCGCGATTCCTATGCCCCCGACCTGGGCAGCGAGAGCATCTGAGATGTAATCGCCATTGAGATTCATCGTCGTGAGGACGCTGTATTCTCGCGGTCTTGTCAGTACCTGCTGAAGCATCGCATCGGCAATGACGTCCTTGATGGTGATCTGATTCCCGGTTTCGGGGTTATCCAAGATGCACCATGGTCCGCCATCAAGCTCCTTTGCCCCGAACTCCTCGCGTGCAACTTGGTAGCCCCAATCTCTGAAGCCCCCCTCTGTGAATTTCATAATGTTCCCCTTATGCACCAGCGTTACACTCGACTTGTCCTCTGAAATAGCGTGATTAATCGCTGCTCGAACGATTCTTGCTGTGCCTTCCTTGCTCACTGGCTTGATACCTATGCCTGATGTTTCTGGGAATCTGATCTTGGTCACGCCCATTTCCTTCTTTAGGAAATCAATCACCTTCTTTGCTTCCTCACTTTCTGCTTCCCATTCAATTCCTGCATAGACATCTTCACTATTCTCTCTGAAGATAATCATATCAACTGCAGCTGGATCTCTTACGGGGCTAGGTGTTCCAGAATACCACCGAACGGGCCTTACACATGCATACAGGTCTAATTTCTGACGAAGTGCCACATTCAGGCTTCTAATTCCACCACCGACGGGCGTTGTCAACGGCCCCTTAATCGAAACCAGTCCATTTCTCATAGACTCGAGCGTTGCTTCGGGCAGCCACTCTCCAGTCTTGTCAAATGCCTTCTGCCCAGCCAATACCTCTTTCCATGCGATCTTCCTTGTACCGGAATATGCTTTTTCCACGGAGCTATCCACTACACGTATCATGACGGGGGTTATGTCTATGCCTATTCCATCCCCCTCAATATAGTGGATTATGGGGTCTTCGGGTACAATGATGGTTTGTCCTTCTTTCTCAATTTGTGCCCCCATGGTATTCCCTCATTACCGTTGGCTGGTGACCCCCTCATGAAGCCAACCCTCATGATGGGGGTTAGATGAGGATCGTTCATGCAGGGCATGGTGCGATGGAAAGGAGATGGGTATGAAGGTAGAACTGGGGGCGGTAAAGAGTTCCCCATCTATGACAGTTCTTCACCCAGCCCCATGGAAATGGTACTTCACGCCCATGCAGCGTGCTCACTCATCGATGTAGTTGGTGGGCTCAAAGAAAGACGTGATAACCTTAGAGAAGCGCGAGTTGATATCGATTCTGTCAGATCTGAAAATTCTCCAAGAGTCTTCGAGAAAGTTCACTTTGTCTATGTAATCAGAGGAGATGTTCCCAAGACCCTTATTGAGAGGATTATTCATCGATCCCATGACTCTTTGTGCTCTGTGGGCATTATGTTGACTCGGGGTGGAGTCAATCTCACATGGGAGCTTGATTTTGAAGTCTAAATATGCAAGTTATGTGCTTGCTGACATTGCTAAATGCGAGTCTTATTGTCTTATCTCAGAGGTTCTTCTAGAGAACCATTAAACACCCCCCAGTGTCGATGCTGAGTCCCTCGCTCTGAAGTTTCGGGGGGAGTGGGCGAAAGAGTTGATACCATGCAAACAAGAACTGAGAAAGGGGGAGCGAATTCAGAGGGATCGGTTGGAACGGGTCTGGTCATTGAACGTCGTTTCACAACGGTCGGCGAGGACCCCTTCGATCAGTTTGAATGGATTGAAATGGATGTCGAGATAAGAAATGCAGATGGCTCTCTAGCTCATCGCATAGATGATGTGCGACTGCCATCTGGTTATTCGGGCGTCCCGGGGAAGGTACTGGCGCAGAAATACCTCCGAAAGGCAGGTGTTCCAGCAATCCTCCGAAAGGTAGCAGAAGATGGCGTACCAGAGTGGTTACAGCGAAGTGAGCCAGATCATGAAAAGTTGCAGACACTTGAGCCGGATCGAAGATACATTGGAGAAAGTCATGGCAGAGAACTATTCAGAAGGTTGGCTGGAACATGGACCTACTGGGGCTGGAAACATGGGTATTTCGAGGCTGAAGCCGATGCAAGGGCCTACTTTGATGAGATGTGTTTCCTAATTGCAAGTCAGCGTTCGGCGCCAAACAGCCCACAATGGTTCAACACGGGTCTTCATTGGGCGTATGGTATCGAAGGGCCTGCACAAGGTCATCGATACATCGATCCTGACACCGGGGAATTGATGACTTCTACGAACGCCTATGAACACCCCCAACCACATGCCTGCTTCATTCAGTCCGTGTCTGATTCGCTAGTTGGAGGAAATGATTCGATAATGGGGCTCTGGAATCGCGAGGCTCTTCTTTTCAAATACGGGTCTGGGACGGGGTCTAACTTCTCTAACATTCGAGGATCTGGTGAGCCTCTTTCTGGTGGGGGGACATCGAGTGGTCTGCTGTCTTTTCTCAAAATTGGAGACAGAGCTGCGGGCGCGATAAAATCGGGAGGGACCACGCGCAGAGCTGCAAAGATGGTGACGCTTGATCTAGATCACCCAGATATAGAGGAGTACATCGACTGGAAGCTCTCCGAGGAAGAGAAGGTTTCCGCTTTGGTTATCGGTTCTAATCTTCTACAGGGACATGCAAATGCGATAATGGACGCGATATGGAGCTATGACGGAAGCGGGGATAGGTTGGATGTAAATGATAATTCGTCACTCAGAACAGCGGCCGCGAAGGCTCTGAGAAATCATGTTCCGAATTCTCATGTGAAGAGGTTCCTTGATCTTGCCAGCCAGGGCTGGAAGTCTATACAATTTGATACGATGGATACCGATTGGCAGGGAGAGGGTTATGGAACCGTTTCCGGACAGAACTCGAACAATTCTGTTCGAGTTCCTAATTCATTCATGGACGCGCTAGAGAATGATGGCACATGGAACTTGTATCACAGAACTGAGTTGAAGAGTGCTAACGAAGAGGGGCGGGAGCCGTCGCCTTGTCGATCTATGCCTGCGAAGGAACTGTGGGATAAGGTGGCGTATACTGCATGGGCCTGCGCTGACCCGGGTGTTCAATTTGACACTACGATAAATGAATGGCACACATGTCCGGAAGGCGGTCGAATCAATGGATCTAATCCATGCTCTGAGTACATGTTCCTAGACGATACGGCATGTAATCTAGCCAGCATAAATCTTCTACACTATTTCGACACCGGTACTCAGAAATTCGATATTGCTTCGTTCCAACACAGTGTCAGGCTTTGGACCATAACTCTCGAAGTGAGCGTGTTGATGGCGCAATTCCCCTCTGAAGAAATAGCTAGAAAGTCGTATGAGTACAGGACTCTCGGTCTTGGGTACTGCAATCTTGGCTCTCTCTTGATGCACATGGGGCTTCCATATGCCGATGAGCGTGCCTATGCCGTATGTGGCGCCCTGACTTCGATTATGTGTGGGGAATCGTATGCAACCTCAGCGGAACTCGCAGGGGCTCTTGGGCCATTCCCAAATTATGAAGAGAATGCTGATCATATGCTACGTGTAATGCGAAATCACAGGAGGGCTGCTTATGATTCCAAAGGTAGTGAGTATGAGGGGCTCACGATAACTCCTATGGGAATTGATGCAAAGCGATGCCCGAGCGATCTGCTGGATGCGGCGAAGTCGGCATGGGACAGGGCTGTGCAAGGCGGTGAAGAACATGGATACAGAAACGCCCAGACCACTGTGATTGCCCCAACGGGAACCATTGGTCTTGTGATGGCTGCGGACACGACTGGCGTCGAGCCTCAATTCTCGCTAGTTCAGTACAAACAGCTAGCTGGTGGCGGTACCCTTCGAATCATCAACAAGGGTGTTCCAAGCGCATTGAGGCGCCTTGGTTATTCCGAAGGGGATGTGACGTCGATCGTTGAACATATTATGGGAACTGGTCGTCTGGCAGGGTGTCCTGGATTGGATTCTGGTCTTCTGCAGGAGAAGGGATTCACGGATGAGGTAGTCAGCAAAATTGAAGCGTCCATGCCAGATGTATTTGACATTCGATCTTCGTTTTCTCCATCGGTCCTTGGAACTGATTTCTGTATAGAGGTATTGGGCCTCTCAGAGGAGGATTGCGAGGATGTTTTCTTTGACACCCTATCCCATATCGGGCTATCGATGGATCAGATAGAGAAAGCGAACGACGTGGTCTTTGGATATGGTAGCATAGAGGGCGCTCCAGGATTGAAGGACGAGCATTTGGCTGTCTTCGACTGTGCGACGCCTTGTGGCAAACATGGAAAGCGCTCTATCGATTGGCAGGCACACGTTCTGATGATGGCCGCTGCACAGCCATTCATCTCAGGGGCTATTTCAAAGACGATCAACATGTCCGGTGATGCCTCGATTGATGATATTCGAGAAGCGTATGAGCTCAGTCACAGCACTATGAACAAGGCATGTGCGGTGTACAGGGACGGCAGTAAGCTGTCACAACCACTAATGAGTCAGATCGTAGATGCCTCGATCTTGGAGGAAGAAGATGAGTCCAGTACTGTTGATGAAATGGTCAAGGAGGCTGTGAAAATCATCCCAGTTCCCGATGATTTGGCCCAACCAATAGCTGAAAATCTGGTACAGAGTTTCATTGCGACGAGGAAGGCCATGCCAGATGTGAGGGCTTCCAAAACGACGAAATCGAGAGTCGGTGGGCATACGGTGTATCTAACTTCGAGTGAGTATGAAGATGGTAGACTTGGAGAGATTATGATAACCACCTCGAAGGAGGGGGCAGCATGGAGATCGATGTTGAATCAATTCGCGATTGCGGTGTCTATTGGTCTTCAATATGGGGTTCCGCTTGATGCGTTCGTAAAGTCATTCACATTCCAAAAATTCGAGCCCAGCGGAATGGTTGTCGGTGGGTCTGGGAGAGTCAGAATGTCGACGAGCATCGTGGACTATATCTTCAGAGAGTTGGCCATTGAATATCTCGGAAGAAACGATCTTGCACACGTGTCTGAAGAAGATCTTGAGGCTACCTCAATAAGTCGGCCCGTCCCAACGGATGATGGTCTTCTACGTCATCAAGGAGAGAAGCGCGAGGTCCAGATGACCCTTACGTCCTCTACGGTCGAGCCGATTGAAGATGAGCTTACGAAAACCAGAAGGTTGGCACGTGAACGTGGTTTCACAGGGGATATTTGCGACGACTGCGGGAGCAGTCAGATGGTCAGAAACGGGACCTGTCTGAAATGCAACGCATGCGGGTCAACAACAGGATGCTCGTGATGGGTTCTGATTGGAGATAGATTATCTGCTTTCCCTGCTCATAATTTCTTCTCGTAGTAAAATCGCTTCGCTTTCCGATTCCGCATTAATTCGCCTTAATGTCGCTTCAAAGGCGTCAATCGAAATCTTTCGTTGTTCTGAAATCAGTCCTTTAAGCCGTGATTTGGAGAGGTCGCCGCCCTCAATCCAAGCCTGGCTCAGAAGACCTTGTTCATCATTCGGATCGTGGTCCAGGTAAGTTCTGAAGCCGGATTCGATCAGTCTTCTAATCGAACGGTCGTCTCCATTGGAAATGAGATGTGCTGCACGAGAAGGGTATTCTTCGAGTCTCTGCACGCATATGGAAGCAAGGGCACTGGAGAGCATGGATATCAATGAAGAATCGTTAGTTACAGCGAGCTTGTCGTGCATTTCCAAAGCTAGATTTGGCATTCTTCCAGATATCGAGTCAAGGCGTTCGGCGAGTAAATACCTGACTGAATCAGTTTCCAAACCGCATATACTAATCAAAGCACGTCTTGCAGAGTCTGGATCGTGAGTTGAAACCTGTATCAGGGTGTCCAAGAACCCGGTGCAATTAGATTCTGGATAACGAATTATAGCTTCCATTGCCCTATGGGCTGTTTGAAGCCTGAAGGCAACAGAGGGATACATTGCAAGGGCAGGAAGCCACGAGTTGAGGGCAGGGATGGATTGTGAATTGTCCATCGCATCGAGAATGGAATTAACCGCGAGAACTCCTCGCGGATGTGGTATCTGTTCACTATTATTTGGTATATCCATACTTCCAAAAACTATCGAGAGTATCGAATTGGGCTTCTCAATCGCTGCAAGTGATCCTTGTAGTGTGCGGCCGACGAATAAGGCATAGCCGAGATACCAACGATCCGTATCTGGGTGGTTTTCATCCAATGCCGATTTAAGCCAATTAACAGCCATCATAATCGATATCTGGTCTGCGATTTCATATGCGTTCTTGTGAAGCCATGCTTCTAGCCTCTCTTCATGATCGAATAAGCCTGGAATAGGCCGGTGCATTAGCCCTATAACATTCTCAAGACGGAGATCGAAACCTCTCCGATCGGCTGCGTGTAAGCCTACTGCCTGCTGGATGAGTTTGGTTGAGTTCGTGGGCATAAGGGCGGGGAAATCTGGTAGCTCATGGATAGGATCGTGGATAGTGACTGATGACCATGCAACCTCGATGGCCTCACCAATCAAATTACCGACCATCTCAAAGATGATGGGTCGTGAATCTCTACGGTGCATCTTAGCACCGGGATTCATATCTCTAATTCAATATTGAGATTCTGGATTAATTCCTTGTATCTATTTCGAATTGTAACTTCTGTAACTCCAGCCACCTCAGCAACTTCTCGTTGTGTGCGACGCTTGCCACAGAGGACGCTTGAAATGTAGATTATCGATGCTGCGATACCTGTTGGGCCCCGGCCGCTTGTCAACTCTTTTTCCTGGGCTTTGGCGATAAGCTCGTATGCCTTGGACTGGACCTCTGCGTCGAGATCTAGGCCGGAGCAGAATCTGGGTATGTAGTCCTCTGGCTTAGTCGGGGGGATTTTCATCTTCAATTCGCGGACCATGAATCTGTATGTTCTTCCGATTTCTTTTCGGCCGGTTCGGCTAGCTTCGCCGATTTCGTCCAATGTTCTCGGATTGTTGCACTGCCTGCATGCTGCGTACAGCGATGCTGCGGCGACTCCTTCAATCGAACGTCCTCGTATCAATCGCTTTTCTACGGCCTTCTTGTAATTCACGGCAGCGGTTTCACGGATTGTTTTTGGCAAATCTAGCCTACTGGCCATTCGATCTAGCTCTGCAAGAGCCATGGCAAGGTTTCGCTCTGTTGCATTGGATACTCGGGATCTTTTCTGCCACTTTCTCATCCTGTAGAACTGGGATCTGTATCTGCTTGAGATTGTCTTCCCGGAGTAATCCTTGTTCTGCCAATCGATATCGGTTGAGAGTCCCTTGTCATGGAGCATGACGGTCATCGGGGCCCCTGTACGTGCTCGCTGATCTCCCTGTTCGGGGCTGAAGACACGCCATTCTGCGCCTTGGTCGATTACTTTGTCTTCAAGGACGAGGCCGCAATCGTCACACACCACTTCACCGCGAGTTTCGTCGCGAGTAAGGTTGCGACTGCCACATTCATCACACTTTACGATATCTTCGACCAAATAATCTGACATTCCTTTACCACCAATATACCCATCAAGAGAGAAGGTATTATAATCTCGAAAAGACATATTATTTAAACATATTACTATGTTAGCAATTGTACTCCGATTTAGAATTTCGCCGTTGGCATCATAACCTTGGGCCTCCGGTTTGATAATGGGGAGAACGATGGGAGAATGGCCTCCGAGTGAAATATCTCTGTCAGAAAATAGACGTGTTCTATTCCTGACAAAGGATCCTTCGCTCATCAAAGCGCAATTGTATGATGGCCTTGATCTCAAAATGAAGGATCTTAATGTTGAAGATTTGATGGATGATATCAATACTGACGTAATGACGCCAGCTTGGGTCTGTTTCGATCATGAGCCTGCTATAATCGCGGAGAATGCTTACGCGGGTTTGCTTCACGAAGGTGAAAGGGTATTTCGCAAAGGTGCGTTGAAGGAAGGCGGTTTCGAGGTAATTGTCAGCGGCCACAGGAAAGGAACTGGCAGCAGTCGAGAAACTGCTCCACAATGTGAGAGATGGTCTGGGATCCGGATAGTGATCGCGGCCTCATTCGCCCCAATACATGAGCGGAACAACATCAATCTTGGGCAAGTAATGGGGAATCATGCTATGTTAGAACGCTTACAGGATGGTGAAATTGTCCCGCTATCAGAATTCACTGAAAAATATGACCCTGTGACTCGACTCATCTTAGAAAACGGGGGGATCCTGCCATTCGCAAAAAAATTGGAAGCTGGAGAGGTGGTTTTGCCAAAGTTATCAACCAAGGAAAAGCCAATGACCATGGTTGAGAAGATCATTTCTAACAAATTAATCGGAAAAGGCGGTTCTCCATGTTTCGTCTCGCCAGGTGATGCTGTGCTCGCAACGGTAGACGGGGGGTATAGTCACGAGTTCACAACAGCTCAAGTCCATAATTTCCTAAAAGAGGAGTATGGGGTGAATTATTCGTTGCCAAACCCGCCAAAATTTGCTGTTTTTGAGGATCATTTACTCTATGCGACGGGAGTTCCAAGGTTCGGTGCGTTCACTGATAAAATCCAAACTTTACGTGATCTGCAAGTGGTTTTCCAGCAGCATACAGGGGTGAGGGATTATTCTGCAAAGGATGGAGTGAGTCCGGGGATATGCCATCAGGTGGCTCGAGAGGAGTTCATTGATGTTGGAGATTTCATTCAAGCGACTGACAGTCACACTTGCATGGGCGGGGCGTCCAACGCACTGACCTATGGTGTCGGTTCAACGGAATACGCAAATCTCGTACACAATCAATTTGCATTCGTAAAGGTCCCAGAGAGTATTCGTTTCGAATTAACAGGATCATTGAATCCAGGTTGTACTGCTAAAGATGTCATTTTACACATACTTTGGCACTATGCCAAACACTCTGACACCCTAGATCGTTCAATGGAATTTGGTGGTGCGGGTCTTGCTTCTTTATCGATGGATGAAAGAGCAACGTTATGCAATATGGCAACAGAGTGTAGTGCAAAGACGGGGATATGTGAGCCAGATCAGCTAACAATCGATTGGTTGTTAGAAAGAAGGGGCGATTTGAACGAGGCAGATATCCGTAATTCGTTTGTATTTCCAGATCCTGATGCGCATTACGATGGGGGCATACACGTAATCGATCTCGATCAGATACGCCCAATGGTCGCCCATCCGGGCAATCCGGATGAAGGCGTTCCCTCTGATCCTACCAATGGGGCGTATATTGACGAAATCGGCGAGGTTCGAATTGACATAGCATATGCCGGATCATGCACCGCCGGCAAAGATGATGATTTTGCGTACTATGCTATGGTCACTGAAGCCGCTCTTGACGCGGGTCTGAAAATAGCAGATGGCGTAGAGTGTTACATTCAATTCGGATCTAAATCTGTAAAAGATCTATCTGAAAGAAAAGGATGGAGCTCGATGTTCGAAAGGGCGGGTGTGAAGATGATCGATCCCGGTTGTGGCGCATGCATTGGGGCCGGACCGGGGGTTTCGAATGATGTCGATCAGGTTACTGTATCTGCAATCAATCGAAATTTCCAGGGTCGTTCTGGACCTGGTAAACTGTATCTAGCCAGCCCGCTGACAGTAATGGCTAGTGCGTTCACTGGGAAGATATCTGCATGGGACCCGGGTCTATTCGATTGACTTTCATCTGGAGCGCTTCAACTGTATTCCATGATCTCCCGTTAAACAAGTAATATGGTTCATTGCCGATAATTTGCGTTATGATGGGGTATGCTCTAAGTGCTATCTGTCGTTATATTCAGTCTACCGACAGGAGGCCCCTTGTCATCAGGGCATAGGGAGGACCTTGTAGGACGGTGGTCGAGATGGACAAGGCGAAGAGGATTGCAAACAAACAAAAGCAAATCTCGATAAGCGAATTCTTTGAAAAAAACAAGCATTTTCTCGGATTCGACACTCATCAAAGAGCGGTCATAACCGCTGTGAAAGAGGCTGTAGACAATTCTCTCGATGCTTGTGAAGAAGGTCGGATACTGCCTGAAATACATGTTGAAATAAAACGACTGGAGGGGGGTCGTCTTGAGCTTGTGACACAGGATAACGGCCCGGGTATTCCAAGGGACTCGATAGCTAACGTATTTGGCAAATTCTTGCTTGGTTCACGATTCCATGCCATTCGTCAAACTCGCGGGCAACAAGGGATAGGAATAACCGGGGTCGTGATGTATGCTCAACTAACGACTGGTTCCACGACGACTGTGCTGTCGAAGATTGAAACAGAATCGACTGCTGTCAGAGTCGATCTTGCATTGGATACGAAGAACAACAGGGCCTTGAAGTCTAATGAAGAAAGGATACCCTTGGAAGAATGGTTTGAAGAAAGCGGCATGGAATCACATCATGGTCTCAGAATTAGAACGGTGATGGCTGCTAAATATCAGAGAGGGAGGCAGTCTGTTCATCAGTATCTGAGAATGACTTCTATTGTCAACCCACATGCCACGATCAGGCTGAGAGTGATTGGAAAGAACGGGGAAATTATCGATGAAGGAGAATGGGTGAGAACCACGAATAAGCTACCAAGGCCCGTTGTTGAGATTCGCCCTCATCCGCACGGTATGCAATTCGGAACACTGCAAAGAATGCTAAAAAACACCAAAGAGAGGAATGTCAAGTCATTCCTCACTAAGGAATTTGAAAAGGTGTCTCCCTTGGTCTCCAAGAAAATTTTGGGACATGCAGAGATAGATGAGAAGAGAAGACCATCTGGTTTGAGTGTCGAGGGGATTCAGGATTTACTATCCGCCTTCATGGCGGTCAAGATACAAGCACCTCCAACAGATTGCCTCTCACCGATTGAGGAGTTACTAATCAAAAAAGGCCTTGAGAAGGCTATTGATTCTAGATATGCGGCAACAGTGACTAGAGCGCCTACGGTAAGTCAAGGAAATCCCTTCCAGGTAGAAGTGGGACTGGTCTTCGGAGGCGATCTTCCATCAGATGGGTCTGTTGAGGTTCTTCGATTCGCGAATAGGGTTCCTCTGATGTATCAACAAGGGGGGTGTCTGTTAACAAAGGCAATCGAGTCGATAAACTGGCGGCCATATGGTCTTGAGCAGACTGGTGGGAAGGGGGTTCCCAAGGGGCCTGCTGCCATACTTGTCCATCTGGCCTCGACCAATGTACAGTTTACTAGCGAGGCTAAAGAAGCCGTGGCTGATAATGAAGAGGTTCATGCTGAATTAAGAAGAGCGCTTTTCGCAGTGGGCAGAGGGCTGCAGAGTCATAGAAAGAGGGTCGGTCAGAGGCAAAAATCGAGGGATAAATTTGATCTGATCAATAAAATCCTACCAGAGATCGCTTCAAAATCTTCGTCCATGCTTGGAAGGCCAAAGCCGGATCTTTCTCCAATAATTACGAAAATCATGAATGCAGTATTTTGTGAAGAAGAGACTATCTGGAATGCAAAGGAAAAATTAGCGATATGCTCGATTAAAATCTACAATTATACAGCAAGGGCTAGAGCATATACGATTATTGCGAAATGGCCGGAGGGAGAGAAGATTTCCATTATCCATGAATCCATGAAAGGTCAAAGAGAAACCATTGGTCTGAGGAAATGGAGACTGGATGCGATAAATCCAGGAAAGATGGCTGAAATTACGTTTTCAGTTGGGGGGCTTGGCCAAGGAGATTGGAAAGAGGCTGAGGTTTTCTTCCGTGGCAGTGGAGAAATCATAGGTTGTGAGAAATTGGATGAGGTTCTTGTCAAAGATATGAAGAGGCAGGAGTCGCTTAAGGAAATGGTAGAAGATTTTGAAGAGGAATTGGAAAATCATCATACTCCAAATGAGAATGTAGGCCATGTGAATCAAATTTCTGATCAGGTTGAAGACTTTGGAGGGGATTTCAGCAAATGGGTCCGACAAGGAGATGAGTGATCATGCAAGATAGGAATCGAAGCAAGAAAGAGACAGTAGATGCACTCCATGCTGTTGCAGGAGAGATGCATGACAGAATGATGCGCGGTGAGCCGCCTCGGATGACTCTGCCAGTAAGGTCGAAGACGAATATTGCGTTCGATGAGAAATTGAACGTTTACAAATATGGCAAAAAGAAGACGATTAGGGATGCGACTAGTCTCGGTTCCGCGCATCAACTCCTGAGGGCGTTGCATGTCACTGAGTTCATGGAGGATATGATCGAGAGTGAAAAGTCATCAACTCTAAGAGAGATGTATTACATCTCAGAAGGGTGGGGATATGGTAAATTCGGGTCTCAGAATGAAAGTAACAACCTCGCTGAAGACTTGGAGATTGTTACGGGTTGTTTGAGAGAGGATTTCAAACTAAGACCTGAAGAGGACGGAGCTAGGATAATCGGTAATCTGACCTTCCGAGAAAGAAACAGAAGGGGTGAATGGATGAGGATAAACTGCAGAGATGATGTCGGTGACTCTGGATATGGGGTTCCATACAATGTAGAGTCTGAAAAATTGGAATTATTGGAGCATGATATCGACTTCATGATGGCGATCGAAACTGGGGGGATGTTCGATCGACTTGTGGAGAATGGTTTTGATGAGCTGGCAAGATGTGGTTTGATCCATCTAAAAGGCCAGCCGGCTCGTTCTACTAGGCGCGTAATGAAGAGGATAAATGAAGAATGGGGTGTACCAATCGTAGTATTTACTGATGCAGATCCTTGGTCTTTCAGAATCTTCGCATCGATTGCATACGGGGCTATCAAAACAGCCCATATTTCAGAATACTTAGCGACACCGAGCGCGGTATATCTTGGAATAGAATCTGGGGACATAGAAGCTTACGAGCTTCCCTCTGATGAGTTGACGTCTAGGGATATAGAGGCGTTGAAAGCGGAAAAGAGTGATCCTCGTTTCCAAACTCAAGAGTGGATTGATCAGATAGATCTAATGCTCAAATTGGGGAAGAAGGCTGAACAGCAGTCTCTCGCGAAATATGGTCTTGATTTCGTTACAGACACGTATCTTCCAGAGAAGCTCCAGCAGAAATTAGGTCTCGTAATCGGCTAAACTCCAAATCAGAGTTTGTTGTGATTGGGGTATGAGCCGCGTCAGATATCCCGTTGTCGTCCTCGTGGCGAGTTTTTTCTGTGTAGTATCTTTTGCTGTATCTTACTCAAATTTTGATGGTTATGGTGATCTTGATCCTGAGCAAAATAGCTTGCAAAAAATAGAATCGGGCGGATCTTTCTCTATAGTTCTGGATGAGTATGATCAGATCTGGGTCTATTCTGAAAATCGGGAGTCGTCTAATGCCAGTGTCATAATAACGCTCAATGGAGCGATTGTGAATGGCACTTCCGCGAAATGGTATGATACCTTTCTCACCAGTGAAGACGGGGAGAGAGTGTATGTGCCTTTGATTAAACTCGGACCGGGTGCAGAGGGGGAGTATGTGTTTGAGAATGATGGAGTTGGGGTGTTGTATCTCATTGATATGGTAGGCATAGGGGAAAACCTGTGGGAACAATCCTCTGTGCAGATTATGGCCGTCTCGTGCTGTCTTACCCCTCTTTTGGCAATGATTGGGGTCTTTGGCCTCATTAGATCTTCAAAAACTTCCAAGACCGGACCTAAAATACTGGTTTTTGATTCGAATGTGGGCATACCAACGACTGAAGAGGTTTTCAGATCGGTGAATAATATCCCTAGGGAAAGTGTGTCTGAGACTACTACTCCTGACCCGTGGAAAGAAGATTCTTCTGAGGTTGAAGAGACAATTGAAGAAGTGGATGATTCTACAGAAAGGGTTCAATCGGATGATGCTGGGAGTGATTGGCAAACTTGGGACGAAGGTTAGGTTTGGCTCGTATGGTTTATCCGAGGCGGCACTAACCAACTCTCGGTTGGGAAGTCATGCCGGGGTTCGACGATGTCCTCTCGATTCTCGAAAATAAGTCGAGGAGGGAGATATTGGAATTGCTCACAAAGGAGCCCCATTACGCCCTTCAGTTGTCTGAACTTCTTCAAATTAGCCAGCAAGCAGTGGTTAAACATCTTGGTATCCTCGAGAAAGCGGGTTTTGTTTCAGTGGATAAGGTTCCTTCAGAGAAGGGAGGGCCGCCAAGGAAAGTGTACAAGGTAACAGAATCGTTCTGTTTACGTCTTGATCTTGGGCCTAGATTATTCAAGACGAGTGGTAAAATGATGCCGTCTGGTGGCCCGATGCGGCTTTCTTCGAAGCTTCCGAGTGGTTTGGAGGAAGTCATTGATACAATGGGAACTCGTCGTAGGATACCTATGAACGAGGCTATGTCTATTCTTTCAGAATTACAGATGCGGCTTGAAAAACTGGATGAGCAGCGAGATGCGTTGATTGCTCTTCATCAACAAGTTATGATGAAAGTGGCACCTAGCATTGAGGATTTGACTGATAATTACGAAGAACGCCAATTGGCTCATGCGATGCTGGATCAACCGAGGCGTCCTGTCGACCTCGATCTCTTCTCACAGAGCATTAGAATCCAGTCTTCACAAGCTGAAGGCATCATGGCGGGCTTACGCGACCGTCTAATCAGAGATCTGGCAAGGAGCAAGGGGAATGTCATCGCTGGTGGAGAAGGGGCTCCTCTTCCCTGGTGGCTGGTGCGTTAACTAGAATTCCATGTCGTCATCGGTGTATACCATCATGCTCTTCTTTTCTGCGTATTCTTTCATTGCCTCGATTCTTCGACCCCAGATAACCACCACAGCAACCCCTCCAAGAGCGATAGTTGCACCGATGATAATCACAGGAACGGAATAAGTTGCAACGGCCTCTAGTAGCGGGTCAAGGAACCGGTTATTCGAGCCCATCTTATCGGATAGTGACCAATAGTTGTTTGACTCATCAGATTCAATGATATTGTTGTCAGGATCTACGTATACTACTACATCTTGAGAGCCTGCTTCTACAATGTATAGCAAGGATATTTCCAAGAGTTCTTGATTGCTGGATTGAGAGAGTGGCATGACTGCCTCGATTAACTGACGGTAGACAATGTTGTCTTCGTCGCAGCCATTCTTTCGAATATCTGATGGGCTCTGGTCAGCGCAAAGAATCACACTTACATCGGTAGCGTGTATATTTCCTATATTTTGTAACTTGACTGTAACTGAAATCATTTCACCAACCGCTGCCCTAGACTGTTGTGCGTCGGCTGACAGTATCTTGAGATCGGGCGCTCTAAGCATCAATTGGAGGACTTGCTCATTGGAATCGCAAGCGGGGGGGTAATTGTCTGGAAGTCCGTCCTTATTCTCATCAAGGGTGCATGAATCATCCCATTCAGGAGTCTCATCGAAATCGCCATCATTAGCAGCAGAGCCATGTATCGATGTTGCCTTTATTCCAATCAATCTGTCACTTAGCTGTGCTTCATCGTCGATTGATATGATCGCTACGAATTGAATGGTTGTGAATGCGTCCATCTCTGGGAATGTTACAGTACTCGTTGTCGAAGTGTAGCATACATCCGGTTCAGGGGCTATGCTCGGTTCGGGAGGAAGGCAGGGTGCTTCTTTCGGGTACTCTGTGTCAAAATCCTCAACCAGAGCATATGTGATCATCCACTTAGATAGTGTGTTCATTCCGGGTGTTGGGTCCCAACCTCCTCCACCACCCAGTTTTGTGTGGTTGTGCAGCATTGGCGTGTCTGGGACGTTCCCGGCGTTCGTGAGGTTCATCAGGAAGCGTACGGTTCTGCCGGGGGCACTGGTCTTTATCTTCGACTCCATGGCCGGATCTAATGTGATTCGGAGATCGTGGAACTCTGTGATTTCTACTTGTAATTCGATGTTTTCTCTGACTCTTGTCCCTTCATAGGGTTCTTCGCTGAGGACATTCAATACAACGCTGTATGTCCCCGCAAGTGTCTTCTCAGGTACATTGATGATTAAATCGAACTCCTTTGAATCGTCTCTTAGGAGTTCGCCGAAGTAGGCTCTTGGAATGTCTATGTCCCAAATATACGCACCCTCTGGACCCGTGACTGACTCGACTGTAATGTCGAATCGATCAGGTCCGTTGCCGGTGTTGGTGATTTCTGTAGTCAATGGATATGCTTGCCCTGGATACAGTTCTAGTATGCTGGAGTCAACTTCAGCTTCAAGTTCGTAGACTTGGATCACGTTTGTTAGAAGCAACGCAGAATCTCTCACTTCGGGCGTTCCCTCGAGATGTGCTTTGACCACAACGGACTCTCCAAAACCGGCTGTTGCATTGTATGGGGCACACATATTCGCTGTAACCACATATGGATTCCCGACAACAGCCCAATACCTGGGGGCGTTTTCTGGGATTCCATTACCACCGGGTGCACTTGAGAAGTCTAGTTCTACGGTCCAATGGTCATATCTCCAAACACCCAGGGAGATGTCTGATGGCTTCTCAGACGGCCCGCCGGGTGTGGTGAAAATTAAGGAGCCTGGGGAGTAATTCTTTGTTACCTCTATGTCAAATTCAGCACAATCGCCAGGTAGGACATTCAAGTTCGTGCCACCTGGTATCTTGAACACGATATTACCGGAAGTCTTCACTGAGACATTGATCCAAAGACCCAGCACATCATACGTACCGTGATCGACTTGGAATATCGGTTCTCCTGTGGACCACCCTTTGAGATAGATCACATAGGTTCCTGGGGTTTGTGAGGTTGGTATGGTAACTCTGAGATTCTTAGTCACCGCCTGTCCTGGATCGAGGGAAACTTCCGTGGGGAAGTCTATGCCCCAGCCAAATTGTAAGCCCCACTCCATCTGGCCATCAAGCGTAGACGGGTCGTGGAACGCAAATGTATCGTATACGTTACCTGTATTTCTGATAATTATGGAAAAGGTACCTGAACCACCCTGCTCGACATCGATGTTTTTGTTGATTGTAGACAGATCAATCCCATGGACCACGTCCATCAGAATCACGAGTTGTCTCTCATCATCAATAGCCGGGTCTTTGTATGAGACTGCTCTTACTTTGATCTCTGCTAGTTGGTCGCCCTCGGCTTGGTATATCGTGGGGGCCCTTACCCTCAAGTAAAGAGGGACTAGGTTTTCACCGTTCGAATTGCCCTTGAGGTGGATAGGCGTGGACTCGAAGATTGGGGTGTGATTAGATGCATAATAGAGAGTAGCGCTCCAGTTCATAGGGACGTTCTCTACAGTGAGGCGAAATGTGTCTGCCACAAGGTCAGAGGGGCCGGGTGTTGGGTTGTCGATGGTTAAGTTGTAGATGGTACTCTCGCCCGGTTCAATGACGTGGTAGTATGTCTCAGAAGGTGCTAGCGCAACGTCAACTAGCCCCGTTAAGACATGGACATAGCACAGTGTCTGCTTGGGACTATTTCCTTCTCCACATTTAGTTGAGTCGGACCAAGCCACATGCGCTCCGCTTCCAAGGTCATTGGAAAATGCAGGTGGTGTTCCGAGTTGTGGGTTCCTAGGGGAGTTAGGGCCCAACTTGCCAGATTCCCATGTAGATACCTCGAATATTTCCCATTCATCTAACACAGCTAGAGCGAGGTTATTCAGAGTGGGGAACCCGTCAGGGTATTGATCGGTAGTACTGTTGAGGCGGGTATACATGATTGCCTCCCCTTGAGATTGATTGCTATTATCGAGCCATGCAATGTGTACGTTGTCGAAATCATCGACCAATATACCCGGAAGATATGATGTAGCCTCATACGGGCCTCTGTCCGGATTATCATCAAACCAATCCAATCCTTCGACGTTAGAAATCGCAGAATCCATGATTTGCTTGATGCCGAAGGCCGGTAATCCATCGCTTGCACCGTCCCATTGTCCTGCGCCCTTGAGTTTGAGGCGTGTGTAGAAGACCTCGTAATTGACATCTAATTCGAATCCATAAGATCGGCCATCCATCCATGCAATGTGTGTGTTGCCTTGACTGTCTATAGCGACTTGCGGGTGAAGGCTATATGCGTCTTGAAGTGTAACGCGTGTGTCATTTACAACAACGAGGTGTCCATATCCTTCAAGATCAAGGGATGGACCGACGTCTTCGATGTAGTACCGGCTTCCGGAAGTCGCTGAACACTGTGGCACACAACGGGTAGCGGGCTGACCTGGAGCGAACCCGACCCAAGGGTTGTCTAGAAGTGCATATGGGTCAAGTACTGAAATGAATATTTCACGAGAGGCGTTTGTTGCTAGATAAATGAGTGCCTCTACCATGAACTGGAGCTCAGCTGCTGAAGATGATCCTGTTGGGAATGCATAGACTGCTCCTTCTGCATGTGTCGTTCTCGGTGCGCCCCCGGGACAGTATCGAGCTACTGAGGGGGTGCCTGGTTGATTGTTTGGGCATTCAGCCAAGTCTCTCATCTGAGAGCCGACGTTACCATCTGCACCAGCCCATAGGGGCACAGGAGATATGCCTGCAAGTACGCACGCGTCATGTGCCTCGTTTATCGACTCACGATCTGTGGCGTCCTCCGGAGTTCCGTCATTAGCACTTTCATCTGAGATTGGAATGATGATCTTGGTGGCATTCGGGTTCCATCGGTGGTCCTCTGTGGTCGGGGGGTTAGCAAGATTGCCGAGCCTTCCCTGTGAATCTCTCCATGAAAGACAGGACCACGTGGAAGAAGGGCCCCATGCTTCCGATCCCTGGCCTCCTCCATCGTAACTAAGTGATATAGCGGCGTTGTTCAATACTGCGCCAGTCAGCTTTCGAATACCCCCTGACGTATCTGTAGGGGTTTGTCCAAGGTGGTTCGAACGGGGTCCTTGACTTCCTGATCCTCCTGTCTGATATGCTGTAGTACAGTATCCGGAAGTTGCAGCGGCAACTTGTTGGACGCCCCCTATTCCATACAACGTCTCAAACACCGTCATATTGGCTTGTTCTAACATGGGTTTGAGGCCGATGAAATTGCCGCCTGATGAGAATTGGCCGCCGTAGAAAACCGTGCACATGTCTGCCCACTCAGTTCCCATTGAGCCGGATGTGTCGATTGGTACGACCATCTCGACCTTGCCTCCTCTTGTGTCATCCCAAACCACCTGTACGAAATCGTCGTTATCTATGGCAATGTCTGGGTGCCCCTTCATCCCAATTATCGGTGTTAGAAGTGTAGCGTCTATTTTCGATTGTGCCTCTCGGCTAGAAACGTCTATCTCGACCATTTCATAGTAAATCTGAGTCTGTGAATAGTAGAGATCTAGTGGATCGTTGTTGTCCTGCCAAACGATATGCGCATTATCGAAGGAGTCTACAGCCACAGCGGGCCAGTCCCTGTCTTGATTTCCCGTCCTTATTTCATAGTCGTCGATTATGGAAAGACCATTCAGACCGTCGATTCCGTTAGAGCCGTCCTGTTCATGCATTGCAGGGTCTAACAACTGATACCAGATTGTCCATTGGCCGGATCTATCAGCCCAAACGATATGCACCCTATCCTCAGAATCAATTGCGACGTCGGGGTGCCATGCTTGATGCGCGCCTGGGTTCGAAATTTGAGTTTCAGAAATCAGCGTCTCGCCCGAAGGCCCTAGCATCTTGTAATACAGATGCTGAGTATTACGACTCCACACAAAGTGTACGTTGCCCTCTGAGTCGGAGTCGACGGCCACCATTGAATCTGAATTGGACCCGCTATTCACAACATTGATTGCATCTGTAAGTACGATTTCACTGGCCTGTACCGGTACTGCGGCACCCATTGCGGCTACTATGCTGGAAAGCATTAGCAAAGTCATCATGATGCTGGAACGCTTCTTTCTATTCTGCATGGATACCACTCAGTATGCTAAATGCAACTCTAACAATACTTAATGTCGACCCATTCAGGTCAGATTCAACTAAGCCCACTCACTTGGATCGAAACTCTGACCGAATCCTGCACGCTCATCGAAATCTACCTCAGCGGATTTTAACGCTGAATTTTGACCTGATCTAGATATTGGTTTCTTACCTTTCCAGTCATCTACCGGACCTGGTTTACCAATTCCTTTCCCATAATCGAATTTTATTTGGTGTATTATGGAGAGTTTTGTCAGCCATACCCGTCTCATTGTCTGCATGAGTTCGTTTTGAGTAAGCCCGTCAAACCAGATCGGGTGTGATATATTGAATGCTTGAAGTGGCCCTGGTCTATTCTGTTCATCCTCTTTGCCGACGTGCAGGACCCAATCAAGCATGGATCTTGTTAGGTGCATTCTAATCTCGTGTAGCCAGCCTTTCCATCCAATTAGGTCTTCTTCCCTATAGCTCATCATCTCATCTTGTTGGCCCTGATCGACCCGGGTAATCGAGTATACCAAAATGAGCGATCTTTCTTTCGGTATCACGATATTGAACACGTGGCCATCTTTCGTGGGAGGATACTTGACATGGAGATGAAGTGTTGCCTTTCCGTCGTCAATCACCCTGTATTCCAAATTCTCATCGTCGAGCCACCGACGAATTACGGCAGTGGCATCCTTTGCATCCACGTATTGCAAATGTAAATGCGTCCTATTTGAGGGCAACGAGGAATTCATCTACTGACTTTATACTTTCAAAAAGCGATTTTGCGAGTGGATTTCGAGTTAATGCGACCCTTCTTCGTTCCTGTCTGAAATCATTTACAGAATCGAAACCAAGAGCCATTAAAATGGCTGCTAAGTAGAAAATGGGGAATAGGGCCACGAAGAAAAGCGGTGTGAATAAAAGTGGGAGTTCGTAGAGCAAAAAGGCTGTAACAGTCCATAAAATACCAATTATTGGCCAGAAAAGAGGCAATGAAAACATCGCCGCCATCAAATGATATGTTGTTCTGGCGTCGATCCCCTCGTCTGTTCTATCTCCTAGCCACCATGCCAGAAGGGCTTGAGGAAATGTGCTTAGTACGAAAACTGGTGTTGCGAATAGCATCATGGAAGCTCCCAAAATTAAAGAAAATATGCTGTTTTTTCTCTTTACAAGTTGTCCCTCTACAGTCAAATCACGGGCATCCAAGTTTTGATCGTAGAGTATCTTGGCTGCGTTTGATGCATTCTCAAGTACTTCTTGAGGGATTTTGCCCTCTCTCCATTGCTCTCTTATCTCTCTTGTTTTCAAAACCTCTTGGTAGAGGTCATGGACGGGGGTTTGAGAATGCCTATGCGCCATTAATATCCATGCGCGGTATGTTTCCCAATCAGGAGAGTCCGGAGTTGCGTCTTTCAGGATTGAATATACCGAATCTCGCATTTCGATAACTTGCGATTCAGGAGGTTCGACCCATTCGCCGTCTAACAAAGACTTGGCCTGCTCCTTTGAATATGGGTTCGGAATAGGTATCGGATCGAGGTATTCAACGTGATGGTCCGTTCTAAATTTTGTATGGTTTCTCCAATGAAGGCCGGCAGGTTGCAGATGTGGCTGCGGAAGATTTCGGAGTTCTGCCAGCGCAGCGGCAGCAAAAACCGTGCGGAATGGTCCGGTTTTGAAACCGTGCAGGATTGAATCCTGGTGTGAGGTGCCTTCGGGAAATACAACTGCAGAATAGCCATTGGAAATGCAATTTGAAACTGTTAACATGCTTCTTCTATTGATCTCTCCCGCAAAGTCTGAATTGGTTATGCCTTCGTCCATTTCTGCCTTTCTCAAGATTGGTTGTACACCAAGACCCCTCGTCCACCAACCAAGTACCGGTCTTGTGACCAAATCATGTCGCCCGAGTGCTGTGAATCTCCGATCTTGACTGTGGACTATGACTAAAGGGTCCACTAATCCATTGATATGGGTTGAAACGGATATTCGGCCACCGCCTATTTCAGGTACTTTGTCGGCGCTTGAATTTCTAAAAATTAGTCGGTGGCCGATGGATATCATTGCTCTGAATAGCCACCACACAATTATCGATCCGGGGTGTTTTCCCGAATGGTCCCATGGAACTGAGTTGAGTTTTCTTGCATCTATTCGCCTTGCGCTGGTGGAAAGTTCCGGAGTCAGGGCTTGGGGCTTGGAGTCCATGCTAACCCTCCATGTGCCATGGGATGTTGTAAGCATTCACTCACTCAAACTATGTTGAATGGCGTCAGCGATCGTTCTCCCCTCGGACACATCCATTGATTTTGGTTCCCAAGTGAATGAGTGTTTGGATTCCGGATATCTCGGAATTATGTGAAAATGGACATGTGGAACGGTCATACCAGCTTCTTTTCCATTGTTCTGAATTATATTGTACGCAATAGCCCCCGTGGCCTCTTTGATTGCGCGGGACAAGATTGGTAGCGCCTTTCCAATGGCTGCCGCAGAATCTGGGGTGAGTTGGTCAATCGTGGGTGCTGGCTCTTTGGGTATGAGCAGCGTGTGTCCCTTTGAAAGGGGATTTATGTCTAAAAAAGCGAATACGTGCTCATTTTCATATAGTTTGTAACAAGGAATCTCTCCCTCTATTATTTTGGTGAAGAGTGTGCGTCCACTCATATGATCACATGGCGAATGATGCTGCGACGGTGCCAAGATCCTGGACTCTTAGAGCCGCTACAATCTCTTGGTTCATGACTCGTGTATTCGTTGTGGTTCTTACCTCTTCAGCGGTTTTTCCTGCAGTTTCAATCAACGATTCAATGGTTGCGGTGCCTGCTAGGAAGGACTTCGCTTGTGTGGTTAATTTTGTCTCAGCGGCGCCTACTGAATCTCCGGTTTCCCTGTATAAATTCTCGATTCTCTTATCCGCTGTGTCGAGGCTTTGAAGAATGTTCTTGGATCCTCCAAACTCACAGTTTAGTGACCATTTTCCAGCCTCTTCTCCTGCTAATGAGCCAGTGTAGAGGTTTTCCAACATGGTGTTTCCAGGCAATATCGATGAAGTGTGAAATCCTGTGCTTGCAGAGGGGCCAGCTGCATAAACGCCTGTTGCCCACATCTTTCCCGACTCTATTGTGACTCTCCCTTTTTCATCTACTGGCAAACCGCCAGTAGTCTCCATGACTTGGTGCGTCACTGGGATCACATCAATCGAAATGTCCAATCCTGTAGAGTCTAGAATCGTCCTTCTAATCGAGTCAAACCAAAGTGAGTGCTGGTCATCAATGAATCTCATATCGACCACCGCATCTCCTTCATGATTCAATGGATCTATGTCTTCCCCAGCTTCAGACCTGTATCTTCCACCGACACCTAAAATCTCGAATGGTATTGGAATTTCTGTGCCTTGGACGACCATGGGATGAAGGGGCACCTTGTGCAGATTTTGTGGGTTAATACCCGCTCTTATCGCCATTGCAATCGCATTTCCTGAGCCTATTGATGGGTTGGACCACAGTCCTTGATAGCCCTCATCAGCCAATATTATCGCCTTACATTGGTATGGTTTTACTTTGCCGTCGATTAAGTCCAATGCCACCATTCCTCGAATCTGACTATTATCCATTACCAGTGATAACGGGATGTGATTCTGCCGTCTCTGGATCGCCCTCTTCATTACCTGTTCATCGAGAATCTGAGTTAGATATCTGCTAGTAGCGTCCCCTGCGCCTGAAAGGCGAGGGGCAGCGTGTCCGGGTACTGATGAAAGGTGGGGCATTCCACCCTTATCCCTACGAAGGATCATGCCCCATCTCTCTAGCTCAGAAAGAATCTCGACTGAAGAAGAGCATGTTCTTCTAACAGTGTGTTCGTTCGTACTCTCGTCTCCTAACGCAATCGTGTCTTCGATATGCGATTCCGGAGTGGTTTCCCCTAGCGATGCGGCGAGACCGGCGGTGGAGGGGCTGATGATCGGGCCGGGAGACTGGTGGATTATGACGGTGTTAGCACCAGAATCGCTAGACGCAATAGCAGCGCGAAGCGCTGAAGGTCCGGATCCTATGACCAATACATCCCACGACTCCATGCTACTCAGTCACCCCCAGATGCATGTTCTGAATGAACATGACGCTTCGTTCATCATCGGATGATAGTTCGAGTGACCATCGTATACACTTCTTTGACCGCATTTCGAATTGTGCTAAACAGGAATCCGTCCCCGTCTTCCATGATGGTCCATAACACGAGTGACTTGATCGTGATTTCGTTTTCCGTGAGGAGGTTGACTTGGACTGAACGGCCTTCATGTCCTGATTTGTTCCAGGCCATGCCAATCCAAAGAATGTGGGAGTTGTCAATGATCCTATTGAATCTGATCCACGCATCTTCCCCATCAGTTCTACCTGGCCTCACACTTCTATCGATTGGAGGAAGGCGAATCATCTGAATCTCAGGTTCGCCTTCAACGGTTATTATATCAATTTCAAGTGGTTTGGAAGAATTCTGATCGGGACTTGCTAGAACGAAAAGGTCGCTTTCGCCGTGCGTTGCTCTCGGAGGCAGGTCTGCATCTAGTATCCACGTCTCGGATTTACGAAGCCTTGACGCTCTTTGTATCGTTCTGGATAAGAGTCGGAAAAGGCCTGGCTTTCTTTCAATGACGTGCATCAATAATATCTCAAGTTGTTCGAAACTAAAGGGCTCTTTCTCATCCCTTAGCTGTTCCACGGACCTAGTATTCAAAACCTCAGCACAGATCCTATCTTTTTCATTCTGATCGATTTCTTCAAGCATAGAGAGGTAAATGGCTCTCAAAACCGTCTCAATGGCATCTTCTGATTGCTGTTGACGCCTTACTCCTTTACCTATTTTTTCCATCCAAATATTCCACCTGCTGGAAGTTTCAGGGTCGAGATGTGCATAGACTAAATCGACTAGCAAAGGTTCAGCAATAGTATCGTGGAGAGAGGGGGTATGGAGTTTCAACAAGGGGGTTTTTCCAGTATCCATTGATTTTTGTTTTTCAATTGATATGGTGGCGAATAGAATGACAATAGAGAGAATGGCGGTCAAACTCAGAAGAGTGAGTGAAAGGTCTGTTTGCAGAGGGGTGGAGGAAATGGTCGATGCAAGGATCAGCCCCACTACGGCTGCTGAAAACCTAGTTCTCTCCCTGAGTTTGTTTTCTTCGAGTTGGTTCAAGATTCGATCGACGCCGACATATGACTCTCTAAGTGAAAATCCCTGTCTTCTGAGTTCTAAACGATCTTTGGCAGCCATTCTTGCATAGGAAGATGCTACTAGTGGAGGGATGAACAAAATGGTGGAGACCAACCAGATTATTCTGGAGATGTTGAGGGAGTCTGAGTCTAGGAAAGCCGATGATGCTATGATAGATATGGGAAGAGCGACTGCCAACAAATATCTTGCAGAGCGAAGAACAGGATTCGTGGTGAGTTTTGTCCATCTTCCCCTCCATTTGTCTCTAGATTGTATTCTTCGTTCCATCGCTGATGAAATCGAGGATTCGTCCTGCTCAGATTCAGCGTAGGGGGTTGGCAGGTCCATATGTCGATCGACCGTCGCTTTTGCTGGATGTGTTTGAGGTCATCGCTTGATGGCGCTAAAATATGGCAATTCGATAGGAGGCTTTCTTGAAGGGGGCGGCCTGGGCGATACGGGCGTGTAGCATAGCCTGGATAATGCACCGGCCTCCTAAGCCGGGGACCGCGGGTTCGAATCCTGCCGCGCCCGCCATTATGTTGTAACGATGTGATTACGGCCGACTTCAGCAACTCGATGGAGGAAGTGCTCGAAGTGGATTCTTGCATGCGTGTGTAATTGGATGTCTCGGCTGCATTTGGCGAGAGCCTGCAGTATCTCGCTCCTGAGTATGTCGTCCAATGGGAGTCGGCGCCCTACAAGTGCTGAATGTATCTGGTCGATTACATCTTCAGGCTCAAGACCGTGGTCGACCAAAAGACGGTCTACTTCAGCTACTGCTCCTGTTCTTACCTTGACTCTTCTTCCATTGCGATCTAACCATCTTGAGCCGACGACTTTGCCTTGAAGGGCCATCTCGATGATGTCTCTGCCCGCTTTCATGGTGATTCCTTGGATTAAGTCATGTATTGATGATCGATCGGATAGTTTGTCATGGGCCCAAAGCAGTTCAAGCATGAATATCGCTCTTCGAATATTGCCCTGACTTACATATAGGATGTCGTCGATAACGCCATTTTCAAGGGTTATGCGCTCAGCGAGGGTTATTTCGTTCAAGATTCTCTTGAGCTTTTTATCATCGCAGGGGGGAAGGCGAATCATCTGAGTTCTCGACCTGAGTGCATCTATGATGGCGGATGGTGCTCGTGCAGTGAATATGAATCTGGAAGCCGGGCCTACCGTTTCTAGCATTCTACGAAGATATGCTTGCCACTTCATACTCATGTGATCGGCGTCTTCGAGAATGATCAATCGGCTCAAGGATTGCGCGCTGTCTGATTCCGTTTCCTTGCCGGCAGGTGGCGGGTCATCTTTGGAATCGTATTCCCTGCTGCTTGAAAATGCTGCAAGGGACATTCTTCCAGCGAGGGTATCCGATGATTCTGTTCCCTCTGGGCGTAGAAAAGTCTCAAACGACGCCGTTGCACCGCTTTTCCTCTTCATGTCTCTGATGTTCATGATGTGGACAGTGGATGTCCAAGTAGGCCCCAAAACTTGGCGTGCATAAAGTCGCCATAAAGCAGTCTTCCCGCAACCTGGGGGGCCTGTTATGAGGAGGTGCGGCGGTTGAGGCAGAAGTGACATTGCGGTTACGCGCTCAATGACTCGTGAAGGCGCAGCGAACTCGTCGAAAGTACGGGGAGAGTGATCGACGAGCCAACCGGACACATGCTGTGTATTGTGGCTGGGGTCTTGAACTCCGCGTTACTCTGCCCGTAGAGTCTTGATTCCGTCGGGGCCTTCTTTGCGGGGCTTCACGAAGATTCGATAGCCGCACTTGTGGCATGATTTACCTGTGGTGCCTATCTCAATCCATTCGATGTGCCCACATCGCACGCATCTGTATCTAATCTCAAGGGGGTCCATTGGAGACGAGCAGTGATTGCAGGTAGCCGGTCCTTCTGCGTCGTAGGGCTTCCTGTCAGTTCGGTTACAAGAACGGCACTTGTACAATGTCATGCGGTTCGTCATGAATTGGGCCGGTTTGACAGCCTTCTTCAACCTGCCCATTATTTCAATCGGTCTTTCGCGCTCTGTCGCATATACTGACGAAGTTTCTGAATATGGTCTCGCCGAACTCGGAATCGTTAACCTCTGGGTGAAATTGCACCCCCAGGCGATCGCCGGAGTCGTTCTGCATTGCCTGTACTCGACAAGAGTCGCTAGAAGCTGTTATCCTGAAGTTCTCAGGCACGTCTACTACCTCGTCATTGTGGCTTTCCCACACGATTTGTTCCGAAGGAGTGGCTGAGAACAGCGGGCCCGGATCGTCGGACAGCCTCATCGTCGCCGCCCCGAATTCTGGCTCATCGGCTTCTGCAGCTTTACCTCCGTAAAAACCAGCCATAAATTGCAGGCCTGCGCATATCCCAAGAATTGGCACGTCAAGTGAAAGATAGTCGCCGCAGCGACCCAGCTCTCCTGTTAGCCCCACCCTTGCTGCTCCGCCGGAAAGAATCAGTCCATCGACATCTCTGAGCTCTTCAAGCGGGGTATCGTTTGGGAATATCTTCGTATCAACACCAAGATAACGGAGCATGCGCCACTCCCTATGTGTCCATTGGCCGCCATTGTCGATGACGTCAATGACGAGTGGAGCGTCGCCCATGACAAGCAACGTATCCAGACGGGCCATCAATACATTGCAGTGGAATCAGGAGGTTTCAACGAGGGGCAGATTGAAACATAATCCCCAACTCGGTTGGGAAGCAAGCCCCGATGGTGTAGTGGCCTATCATGCAGCCCTGTCGAGGCTGCGACCCGGGTTCAAATCCCGGTCGGGGCGCCAAAAATCACTCTTCAAGATCTTCCTTGAGCTGTTGTATTCACATTCTGTTGCGGTATGTGCGCATTCATTGAATGGTCGGTGATATGATGTCGTTTATGACGGCTGATAGCCCGATCTCGGCAGGGCACAGCAGGGACCTGACTCCGAATGTCTCTGCGGCCGCCATATCCGAAATTCTGTCTCCCACCATTATTGAATGAGACTCAGATGGCCTTTCAGACCAATCATCGGCAAATTTCATTGATAGTTCAGACCATTTCTTGGTTGATTCTGCGTGGTCGATCAGCTGACGGGCTGCCTCTAGCATGCCCGGATTGGGCTTCCTTGCCCATGCATTCTGGTATGGGGCATAGGGGCTGTGGAGTATCAGATCTAAAACCGCGTCTTCGTCCTCGATCAGGAGGAGTTTCTGTATCTGGTCATGGATACGTGCTAGATTCTCAGAATCCCAATACCCCCTACCTATTGGAGATTGGTTCGTCACAACAGCGATTCGTATACCTGATCTACGCAGCCTAGCTACACATCGAGCTGCATGTGGGAGCAATATGACTTCTGAGGGGGAGTTAACATAATTCTCAGAGCCGACATTCAACACCCCGTCCCTATCGAGATATGCGATAGCCCCAGACCACGGTATTGAGTTCGGAAGGGGATGGAGTGTCAGAGGGGCATCGATCGGGACCCTGTCTCGACATGGAAGATGCTGCAACACACCCAGCGACTAATCCGGTTATACAAAGCGCCTTCCTAGAAAACAGGTGTTAGTATGTCAAAATTCCACTTTGACCTTCTCTTTCCTACCTAATTTCCTACCAGTATAATGAGTGTCTTTTCTGGAGTCGAATGGATTCATAGTATAATTCAACTTCTTGCTATATGTCTTGTAGAGCAGTGTCTCCCATAGCAGTCCTTTGTTGCCTCCTGCTGATAGGAAGTCGCCCCCAGATACCCTCTTAATTTGGGCGATTACAAGTTCTAAGTTTTCTGAGAATCCCAATACTCCGGTCTCCATAACCACAAACGAGTTGTCATCGAATGCTTTCCACGAGTCAATGTCGTTGATATCCATCTTATTGCACTCCTGACATCCGTATAGATCGATGGTGACATCCCCGTGCTCACTGTTTGGAAACATGCTGGACATGAAATGGAAGTAATTGCCACTGCAAGGGTCACCGATCATCATCAATGGCTTTCCTTTCTGTTTGGCGTATTCTGATGCTTCGGAAAACATTCTCTTTGTGCGGAAGTATCTCGCGATTGGTGATATGAGAATGCTTCTCAGAACCATGTCTCAAGTCTCCTTTCGACATTGGAGGGAATATTCCACCGCATTGCGAAAGATGGTAATTGAAGGGGCGCGCCCGTGTTCAATATCGCCTTCTCTTGTCCAGTCAGGTGAGAGCCATGTGCTATGGTATGCCTCTGGATGGGGCATGAGCCCGAAGACGAGTCCCGTCGGATCGCAGACTCCCGCAATATTTCTCCAGCTTTGATTGGGAGAGATTGGGTAAGGGAGCACTTGATCTGTGGCCCCGGGGTATTCTGTCGACGGGTCGACGTACTTGGCCACGAGTTGCCCAGTCTGAGCCCACCGATCTAGCAGTTCTCTATCTTTTGTGACGAATTTGCCTTCTCCGTGACGGACTGGCACTCTTATTCTAGTAAGGCCCTTGGTCCAAATGCATGGGCTTTTTGAGTCGAATTCGAGTGTCGCCCAGCGATTTTCATAATGGGCACTATCGTTTAGCGCAAGTGATGCCGTTTGAGTGAGTGTTACTTCTTCGTCGCCTGGGAGTAGGCCCATCTTTACCAGCACCTGAAAACCATTACAAATGCCAATTACTGGCTTACCGGCTCGCACGAAGCGTCTGACCTGGTCGCGAAGGCCGAATCTCAGTCGGTTGCCCAACAACCTGCCGCTGCCTAAATGATCTCCGAAAGAGAAACCCCCTGGAACAGCCATGATGTGATAATTATCCAAATTGAGGTCCCCTTTGACGAGTTTATTGACATGTACTTTCTGTGGATTGCCGCCGGCCATTTCGAAGGCTGCCATAGTCTCAGTTTCACAATTGATCCCGAATCCGGAAAGAACTGCAACTCGTGTTTTGGTCATTGCGGGCCGCCCCCGTCGAGAGTTTCTTTCCATGCCTTTCGAAGAGTGCTCATTGAAGTGGAAATCAAAGGAATGTCTCCATTGGTTACTGAGATGGTATCGCCCTCTTCAACAACGCCCAAGGAATAGCATGCGTGGCCTATCATTGAATTTTCAAATGCCTCCTTATTTTCGGCTTTCACGCTTACGAGTATTCGGCCCAAAGATTCTCCAAACATGGCTCCCCATGGCTCTATCTGGTCGCAGTCGGACATGATTGCAGATATGTCAATCTGGGCTCCGGAATCTGAGCCGAAGCAGCACTCTGAAAGTGCTACTGCTAATCCACCATCGCTGCAGTCGTGAGCGCTCGCGACGAGGCTCTTTTGCATCGCCTCTGTTAGGGCTCTGTACATCGCCAAATTACGTGTCGTGTCTATCTCTGGTACACGCGCCCCTATACCTGATTGGCCTTGGGTTTCGTCTCTGAGCATGTATGCAAGTTCGCTGGCTCCGAGTTCTTGATGGGATTCACCGCAGAGATATATCCTATCTCCTGGAGTTTTGAAATCGCTAGACACGGCCTTTCGGACATCCGAATGGTTCCCAATTAAACTGAATAGGATTGTTGGGGGTATGCTGATTTTTTCGCCGTGCAATTTAGCATCATTCTTCATTGAGTCCTTTCCGCTTATGCATGGTAGTTTGTAGGCTCTACATACCTCGTCCAGAGCGCGGTTTGCTCGGACTAGTTGGGCTAGTTTATATCGGCCATCAGGGGTCTTTTCCGATTCTATTGGGTCCGGCCAACAGAAATTGTCTAGGCCCGCGATGAGATCCAAGTCGACACCGACGCAGACCGCATTACGCAAGGCTTCATCGATGCTGGCGGCGGTCATTGCATACGCATCAATATCGGAATATCTGGGGATGATACCATTGGATATCACCGCGCCTTGTGTTTGACCTTGAATCGGGGCGATAACAGCAGCGTCGCCAGGGGCATCGTGATTGGCCCCGCAGAACGGCTTGATCACCGATTGGGCGATGACTTCATGATCGTATGAACGGACCCACCATTCTTTGCTGGCGATGTTCGGTCTGGCTATGAGTCTCGAAAGTACTTCTCCCATCTGTGAAAGTTCTGGGAGTATCAATTCCGCATGTATCGGGGGGGTCCATTCAGATTCGAGTTCTAATTGGGGACAACCGTCATGTAGGAATGAAATGGGTAAATGAGCGACTACATCGGTTCCCATTCGGACAACAAATGCGCCTGAATCTGTGAATTTTCCGACCGCTGTTGCTTCGACCTCATGAAGTGCTGCGAGCAATTCGAATGATTCGCAATCCTCTGGTTTGACGCCCACGGTCATCCTTTCTTGAGATTCTGAGACCAGTATCTCCCATGGGCTCAGACCTGTCTGCTTGAGTGGGACCACTGCGAGATCTAGATCTGCCCCGCCTGTCAGTTCAGCCATCTCGCCGACTGAGCTTGAAAGACCGCCTGCTCCATTATCGGTGATGACTTGTATCAAACCCTCGTCTCTTGCTTCGATAATCATATCGAGCATTTTCTTCTGGGTGATTGGATCGCCGATTTGAACCGCTGAGCTCGGGCTCTCTTCCGTCAACTCGAGGCTGGAGAAGGTGGCGCCGTGTATGCCGTCGAAACCGACTCTTCCCCCGACCATGTAGACGATGTCGCCGGGGGTGGGGGTTTTGTCATGCGATTCCCTTCCATCGGGAAGGGTGCGGGGCATTATGCCAACTGTGCCACAGTAGACCAGTGGCTTACCCAGGTATCTCTCATCGAAAATGATCGCGCCGTTTACTGTGGGTATTCCGGATTCGTTCCCGCCGGCTCTGACTCCTGCATGGACTCCACGGAACACTCTGGAGGGGTGGAAAAGCCCCTTGGGTATGTTTCCTGAATAATCTGGAGGGCCAAAGCAAAATACGTCTGTGTTTGCAATTGGTCTTGCGCCTAGCCCTGTACCGAGAATGTCTCTGTTGACGCCGACGATTCCAGTCATCGCCCCGCCGAACGGATCTAGGGCACTGGGTGAATTGTGGGTCTCGGCTTTCATACAGAGGCTCCAATTTTCATTCCAGGCAATAACTCCTGAATTGTCATGGAAAATCGAGAGTAGCCAATCGACTTCTTTCTGGATGTCAAGAGTGGGTTTCATGATATGTGTCTTGAATAGCGAATCTATCGTGGACGATTCGCCGGTTTCAGTATCTCTGTGATGGATCTTGGCTGCGAATATCTTGTGTGAGCAATGTTCTGACCAGGTCTGCGCCAAACACTCTAGTTCAGCATCGGTGGGTGCGTGTGGCGGTAAGCCTAATTCCTCTCGGGTTCGCCTGACAGCAGGGTCTCTGTAGTGTGATTGTATTGCCTTCATCTCCTGTAGATTCAGGGCCAACAAACCTCTTTCACTAATTTCAAGCAGTTCATCGTCGTCCACCTCTAAATCAACGGTTTCTGATTCGCGTTTTTTCTGGGCAGGTAGAATGGGGAATGGGATCAAATTCTCCATTCTTTTATCAGAATCTAAAATAGCGCATTGCTCAAGCATTGGATTGTGCAACAACGCGATTATCGGTTCAGTATCTGGGATGTTTTCCTCAAACCAGAAATGATATGAGATCGTTGAGGCCACATTCATCTTTTTTTCAGGGAACAGCGTTCTGAGCCCGTCTTCCGCTGCCATGGCTCTATTGTCAGTTACACCCGGCTTGAATCCGACTTGGATGGTGATGTCCGAATGGCCAAGGTCGGGAAGGATTCCTGCTGCTATCGAGCCGTCGAGTGAGTAGTGTTCTATGATCGGGTCTGAAAATAGGTCCTTCGCTGCGTTTTCTCTTTCTTCTTTAGCCAAATCGCCTTGAATAGTATAACCCAAGCTGGTCCTAATTTCTTTCACGTTGATTTCGATTTCTTTTGGAAGTATTTTTTTTGTTGAAATTGCTCGACTATCGATTAGCCCAGAGCCAATTCTCGGAAGTACATCCACGCGAAGGACATTGTTGTTCATCGATGGTTCCCAGCTGAGGGTCCGGCGGGACGCCCATCAACGATGCGCATGGGTTGCTTCAGAAATCCATGCCGCCCATGCCGCCCATGCCGCCCATGCCGCCCATGTCTGCGCCGGCCGCTGGCAGATCGGGTTTAGGCTCGTCAGCGACAAGTGTTTCAGTGGTGAGGACTAGTCCTGCTATGGAGCCGGCTGACTGAAGAGCGTTCCTGGTTACTTTTACAGGGTCAATCACGCCTTCATCCAAGAGATCGACGTATTCCTTATTCCTGGCGTTGTAACCAAAATTTTCTGAGTCGTTTTCGATGACTTTGGCAACGACAACGCTGGGTTCCTCTCCTGCATTCTCACTGATCTGTCTGAGTGGGGCTGAGAGGGCGTCATATACCGCTTGTACGCCTATCGAATGGTCTCCTGAGCTCTTTTTCATGAGTGGGTTGAGTGCGTCCCTGGCTCTTAGAAGAGCCACGCCGCCGCCGACGACGACGCCTTCAGCCATGGCAGCGCGGGTTGCATTCAACGCATCGTCTACTCTGGCCTTCTTTTCTTTCATTTCAGTCTCTGTAGCTGCGCCTATCCTAAGAACGGCTACACCACCAGTCATCTTACCGATTCGCTTCTGCATCTTCTCTTTATCCCACTTTGATTTGGATAGTTTCTCTTGGCTCTTTAGCATGTCAGCGCGTTCATTGATCGCTTTCTTGTCGCCCTCGCCGCCGACAAATGTGGTCTTGTTCTTGGCTATGATGACCTTCTCAGCGCCGCCGAGCGACATTGGACCCTGTGCTTTCAAGTCCGCGCTCTTGTCTTTCGCGAGCACCGTTGCCCCAGTTAAGATGGCTATGTCATCTAATAATTCGCCCTGTTCGTCACCAAAGCCCGGGGCTTTCACCGCTGCTGCTTTGACGACTCGGCTGGCTACGTTCAAAACAAGTGTTGCAAGAGCTTCGCCCTCGACATCTTTCGCTATGATGAGGAGCGGTCTCTTTTGCTGCATGCTGACTTCTAGACTAGGAAGAAGGTCTTGGGCGCTGTTGATCGTTTGATCCGTAATCAGAATCATAGGATTTTCTAGAATTGCCTCTTTCTTTTCACGGTCGGTGATAAAATATGGGGAAATGTATCCTTTGTCGACTTCCATACCTTCGACGACCTTGAGGTCGGTTTCAGCTGACTTCGCTTCTTCCACTGTGATGACCCCTTCTTGTCCGACGGCTTCGACGGCTTCTGCGATTAACGAGCCTATGTCCGAGTCGTTGTTCGCGGCTATTGTGGCTACTTGGTGGATTGTCTCACTGGTCTCCACGGGGCTTGCCATTTCCTTCAGACGATCGACTACAACGGATATTGCTTCATCGTATCCTGATTTCAGCTCCACGGGGCTTGCACCAGCAGTGACATTTCGAAGGCCCGTATGACAGAGCGCCTGAGCGAGTATGCTAGCTGTCGAGGTGCCGTCCCCGGCGTTATCTTGGGTCTTACTCGCAACTTCTTGCACTAGTTTAGCACCCATGTTTGCAAAGGGGTCGGCGAGAGAGATATCCTTGGCAATGGTGACTCCGTCATTTATGATGGTGGGGCTACCCCAGCTCTTCTCCAGAACAACCGTCCTAGCAGCAGGACCGAGTGTGACTTTGACCGCGTTCGCGACTGAGTCTATGCCCTCGAGCAGTTTTCTTCTTGCTTCTTCTCCATACAACATTTGCTTTGCCATTCATTTCAACTCCTTTTATTCAGAGGTCCAGTACCTTCGCTTGAAGATCTTCGGATTTGATTAACATGTATTCTATTCCGAGCCATTCTACCTTTGTACCACTATATTGGCGGTAAATGACCCGGTCATCGAGGTTCAGCCCCTCGACGTCCGGTCCTATAGCCACTACCTTTCCTACATTCATCTTCTCGCGGGCTTCCTCCGGGAGGAGGAGTCCCGATTCGGTCTTCTCTGGTGCGTTTTCCATCTCTAGGAGGACCATCTCCCCCATTGGCTCTATTCCGACAGACATTTGATCAACTCTGGGCTATACAACCCATGGTTGACTACTTAGGGTCCAATTTAAACGTGTTCCAATACAATTCTCGGGAACCTTGAGGTACTGGTCATCAGAGGGCGTTAGGATGAGTGGGGGTTATGCGTGTCTATCGGTCGATGAAATTCGTTCATCGATTGAAGACAGAAAGACTCGTGTCATACTTGCAGCTGACCTCTTCACAGTCTCTGAAATATCGAATATGCTCCACGAGGTGGGGGATCATATCTGTATGTTGAAGACCCATGTTGATGGGATACACGACTTTCATCTGGACAGGTGGATGAAAGAGGTGGTCGAGCCTGCAAAGGATATGGGTGTTCTATTGTTTGAGGATAGAAAGTTCGCTGACATAGGTTACGTGTCAAAAATCCAGATGCTCGGTCATCAAAGAATAGCCCAGTGGGCTGATGTGGTGACTGCGCATAGAATATCAGGGCCCGATATCGTAGATGGGATTCACGAAGCGTGGAGAGAGTGTGGTAGAAGGGGTTCAGTCGCTGTTTTGGCACAGATGTCTAGTTCGGGCAATCTTTTGGACAAGGAATACTGCAGAGCAGTCGTGGATTCTTGCCGTGAAATAGAGGGGGTTTGTGGTTTCATAGGGAACGGGAGCGATCCGAGCAACATCTCCGAATTGCGGAGTTTGGTGGGGAGAGATAAGATGATTCTAACGCCCGGCATTAATCTGAATTCGAGAGAGGCGCGAATGGGGCAGAGATACGGGCACCCCCGAGAGGCGATCGCCGCTGGTTCCGATGCGGTCATTGTCGGGTCTGGCATCATTCGAAACCGGGAGCCCCTGGCTGCTGCTATGAAATATGCTGAGGAGGCATCTGTATGACGTCTTCGTTTTCTCGGCGGGAGTGATCTTGGATGGGTTTTGGGCTTGCAGATGTAGCTGCTGTGGTTGTTCTCCTCCTGATCGTATTTCTCGTTCTAAGGGAGTTCGTGTTCAGGTGGCGTATTCGGTTGAGGGTCTTGATGGGAGATGGTGAGCTCCTGAATGATTCTCGGGTCAAGGTGATCGAGGTTATTCAAGCGCCAGAAGGCAGCATGGTAGTTGACGCGATAAGGATGGTCGCTGTAGAAGATTGATCTTCAGACGGGGATGTATCCAGCGTATATCGCACCAGCGACTGCCCCTCCGATAACGAATATCAAGAGTGCGAGTCTAACAATCCAACGACCTCTTCCCCTCGTTTTTTTTGCTGGTGGAGGAGAGATGGGTTCGACCGGCGCCGGGGGCGGCATGGCTTGTGGCTGTGATGATGGGGGTGGTGGCTCGGGTAATGGGGGTTGGTAATTTGCCAGCCCTGGAGCAGGTGGTATCACCCCCATTATTTTGGGCCACACGGTTTCGACTTCTGAAGCGATAATAGGGGTGATTAACGTGGTCATCGCGCCGATTGAAATGGCTGTTTTATTTGCTATCTCAACCCTATTTTTAGGAGTGATTATGACTATTCTTCCTTGGTTGTCGGATGCCCTTATCTGCAGAGCGGTGTCATGTCCATCGTTCGGTGGTAGGTCTATTCCCAAGAAAACCACCCTCGGACGTATCGATTTGTATATTGTCACGGCGTCCTCGCTGCTTGAAGTGGATTCGGTAATCCATCCCCTTTGTTTCAAAATCATTTTCAAACGGCCCGTGGTTATCGGGTCTCTTAATGCAATCAATGCACATGGCGGTTCACTCATTGGGCATCAACTCCAAAGATCTTGAATACAGAGGGGTCGATATCCTCAGAAAGTAATTTTGTTAGGAAATGTACCGGTTCGAAGTCTATCAAGTCTTGATACTCTTGGCCGGAACCGGCTAGAACGATCGGTCTGTTCGTAGCGTGTGCTATTGAAAGCGCCGCGCCACCTCTGGCATCCGTGTCCAACTTAGTTAAAACAGCGCCATCAAAATGCAATACGGATTGAAATTTTCTAGCTTGTTCGACGGCATCGTTTCCTGCCAACGCGTCGCCGACAAACAAGACGATGTGCGGTGATGCTACCCTGTGGACTTTCTTCAGCTCCTGCATCAGATTGGTTTTGTTCTGCATGCGGCCCGCTGTGTCGATTATGACCACGTCATCCCCTCTGGCTTTGGCGCTGTCTATTGCGTCTCTAGCCACCGCGGCGGAATCGCCGCCTCTCTGACTTTTGACACAACGTGCGCCGATTTGTTCGGCATGATCATTCAATTGGTCTATCGCACCGGCTCGAAATGTGTCCGCTGCTCCCAAGACGACGGAAAGACCTCGTTGGATCAGTCTGTAGGAAATCTTTGCTGCTGTGGTCGTTTTGCCAGTTCCATTGACGCCGACGAGCATTATGACTACCGGCGGTTCCTCGTCGAGCAGAGTTTCGATGGTCTGGTCGAAGTCCCAATATGAAACTCTCAACAACGAATCCAACGCGGAAACAAGTGTCGCGTCCAAGAGGTGTCCTACGTCTCCTTTCTTGGGTAGGGGTGAGCCGATTAATTTCGATCTCATCTCCGAAAGTACCGCATCGACAGCGATATGCCCCATGTCCGCTTCAAGCAAGGTGGTCTCAAGTTCTGACATTATTGCTTCAAAGGCAGGAGTTGCTGATATTCTTCTCCGAGATGGCTTGTTCACTATTTTGTCGAGGTCAATAGACAACCCCTGTGATGGCTTTGGAACCAATTTAGAGGGGTTAGTTTCGATAGAAGGCTTCACTGGTACCTTGATTGTCTTCGAGTGTCGCTCTTTGAGGCGTCTAGCTCGCTTATCAGAAGGGGTTTCAATTGCCTCTAGGGATTCGTCGGATTCCCATTCGCTTTCACCGTCGTGATTGTCTTGGCTCTGTGGTTGACCGTATTCAGGTGGCTCATCGATAATTGGATGTTCTTGTTCTTCTTGTTCTTCTCCTGCCAGGGCATCAGGGTCCTCGATTCTGTTAGCGTTACGCCTGAACCTAGTTAGGAAGCCCATGTTTTCGCCTCAGTCGTCGAGCGTCAGCTCTGTTCCTCTCTTGCGTCTCGGAGTTCGCTTTTTGGGTTGGCTCTGCGGTGGTTCTTGATCCGTTGATTCTTTCGGAGGTTTGGGGGTGGTGTCTGATTGATTGTCTTCGATTTGGTTGGTGAGTTCTACAATTGTGGAATCGATTACTCTCGATTCTTCGACCATGCTCTCGATCAGGTTTGTTAGTTCCGTGTTCCTCTGGTTTAACATCTGTATCGCCTTTTCGTGAGTTGTCTCGATCTGGACGCCCGATCCGATGTCTATTACGGGGAGCGCTGCCTCTTCGATAGTCACTGGAATCTGGACGCCGCTTCCAAGGGGGATCATTGTACGTTTGTTGGTCTGCATCGCAGTGGCTTCAAGCGTTCCTTGAGCTCTGGTTTGTTCATCGAGAAGTGCTGAAAGCCGTTCTAACTGGGCTCTCAGAGCCTCCTGTCTGGAGTGGTTGGCTTCGATGAGGCGGGTAATTCGCCTTGCTTCGTCTGGCTCCATGGGTGCGTGTTGCAGGGCATCTATTCTAAACGATGGGGTATTAGATGCAAAGATGGTTTGTTGTATGGTGGTTTGAAGCATCCGTGCGGATTAAATCAGGTTCCCTCGACGGTTGGCCATGGTCAAGGCGTTTAGAGTGGTTGGGACATTTCGGAGCGGTGTGAAGAATCAGCCCTTTACGATGGACGTAGTGGCTGATGATAAGGATGGAGCGATGGAATACATCTACTCCAACTTCGGTAGCCGACATGGTGTGAAAAGGAGATTCGTGGTGGTTTCGTCGATGAGTGAGATCGACCCTTCCGAATCAACAGACCCCCGTGTTATTTCTGCTTTCAGAAAATAATGCCTTGTAGCCCATTCTGTCACAATGGTGATACGGGCGGGCTTTGAGGGGCGGGCATGCTAAAGAAAGCGGTCATGCGCCAATATTGGCGGGTCCAGCAGAGTCAGACTCTGATTTCAATGACATTTTGGGTCACCACCTTGACCCTTCTAACTTGGCCTTATGTCAGTTGGAGGTTCGACGGCGATTCTTCCACCCTTGGCATCTCATCGACTTATTGGGGTCTCTTTTCAATTGGTCTGTTTGTGATTTTCTGTGTTATGATGATCGGTTGGTTTTACGATGTAATTTTCTCATTGTGGAGGGATCATATGACTGTGATACAGGAAAGAAATCCTTACTCTACTTACATGCTAAATGGGCCTATTGGTTCGATTTTAGCACAGACAAACGAGATACTGAAGAGGCTTGGTGAAGATGATGAGGAGATTGTAAAGCACACTCAATTTGTTGACAGGTGGTTGGCATGGAATTCGGAACAGGAGCTGTGGAAGAGGACTATGGACGGTTTCACCGATGTCATGGGTGATGAGGACCCGTCGTTACTTCATTTTTCTGAAAAGGGTGAGTCATGAAGATTGAAGCATCGGGCTCAGATTCTCTGAGTGTAGATGTGGTTATACCGACTTTTCGCCGGCCTGAAAGTTTGGATAGGTGCTTGAGGGCACTTGATAGCCAGAGTATATCGCCTGCTTCGATAGAGGTAATTGATGATTCGGAGGAAGATCGTGGGCCGGCTTTTTCCAGGAATATCGGATGGAAGAGGGGGTGTGCTTCCATAGTCGCCTTTACTGATGACGATTGCGTTCCGTCTTCCAATTGGATCGAGTCTATTTTGAAGGCGTTCGAGGATGATGGGGTTGATGTGATCGAGGGTTCCGTCACGACAGAAGATGGCGGTGTTCTTCTTTCAATGGATCCGCATCCGGGAGATCGTTGGAATCGTTTCAAAACTGCGAATATGGCATACAGAAGAGAGGTTTTGGAAGAGATTGGCGGTTTTGATGAGAGGTATTTCATACACAGAGAAGATACAGATATTGCATGGAGGGCGATTGCGTCGGGGTTTTCCATCTCCTGGGCACCGGGGTGTCTCGTGCACCATCCTGATCGGCCAGGCGTGCAGAGAATAATGCCAAGAAGTGAGATATTGCTATACAGGTGTGATAGTCGAAAATATGCTGAAGTTGCTGCTGGTATGATTTCTTTTGACGCTCTAAGAAATGGAAATTTGAAGGAAATGCGAAAATCGCTCAGAACGTATCAGGATGACTTCGTTGATCCACTCACTGGAATGGAAAGTTTCTTTCTTTGGACAAGGGGTTTCTTGCTTGCTCTTTGGAGGAAGATTGGAGTTAGATAGCTTTCTCAAGGCGCATTGAGGAAATCGTAGAATTGGATGTCGAATTTGTTCAATTTCTCAATGTGAGCTTCATTGGAGGGTTTGTGTTTGACTGCCCTGATATATTGTATGAGACGTCGGAATCGTAATTTTTTCAGCAGAAAGAGCATCGCCCACCTATCTCCGAATGTCGCGTGTTTAGTGTCGGATTCATTATGCCAGCCGAGTTCATCTAAAGCGTCCATCCCTGTTTCGGCAACTATGACCTTGTCGAAGAGTAGGATGTTTTCTTTCGCGGTTTGAAAATGGCGTTCTGTCACCGGGTCGGATGGATTATGATTTCTGGAGAATATCCGCGTGTAGTATTCTGGTGACGTGTAAATCTCTTTGTCCATCAGATATTGTTCGTAATTTGTTGATTTTGACCACATCCAATAGTAATCAAAGTTAAAGTTCGAGATGAAACGATTGATGGGATTCCTGACACAAGTAACAAGACAGACGCGAGGATCCTTCGAGAGGGTGGAGAAGTCCGGCCCACCCCATTCGGTTGCGACGAATGTCACACCCATCTCTTCACACGTGTCAATGAATTTGGTTAGTTCTTTCCCGGGCATCTCCCACAGCGGGATGGCCCCGTTGTCATCGCAGGGATTGCCATTTTCATTTATGGGGAAGGGTTTCTCGCCGTTCGCTAATGCTCGTCGTATAACGTACGTGCCTGCGGCCTTGTGCAAGTGCTGAAACCATACAAGGCGATATTTCCCCATGTTAACGGGTCCCGATAAACGAACTTCACCATTTCGTAGTTGAATGTTCATTGTTTCTCATTGGTTTTGATGGATATTATGGAGTTCAGATGTTCTTCCATTTTGGTCAATCTATGCTGAAATATGTCATCATCGCTTAACATTCCCTTGGACTCGGATGCAGTTCTAAGTGTCCTCACTGCCACCTTCATGGCTTTCTTATCCATTCTTTTCCCAACCTTAGAGAAGGTTTTGGATCGTAGGCTTTTTTCTGCAAGAGCTCCGATTTTCCATATCGCCGCGGCTCTGAAATTTTGAATAGCGCCTGATCGATTCCTTTTCTTGAGGTATGCAATTGCCTTTTTGTGATTTTTTGGGATTTTCTCTGATGCCCAAGAATACTTGTAAACAAGGTGCTGGATTTTTCCTCCTAGTGAACCCGGGCCGGTGAAGACGGGGTCGTATGGGACGTTCATCGAACTGGTCCAATCCAGCCACTTGAAGTGATTGATGGTGCTAGAAGTGGTTACTGATATCCATTTGACTCTGAATGTGTCAGCAATGATGGCGGCATGCATGGCCCCTGAAAGTACTAATTTTGACTTCCTTATTGTTTCTATGACTTCTCTGGATTCGTTTCTTGGATCGATGTATTCGATGCCTGCAGCTTCGCAAATAGGTCCCCATTCACAATTCTCAGCAGCCCTATGGTGAGGTATGAAAATTATGCCTTCTCTTTCATCTTCCGGAAGCGGTTGAAATTCAGACATAAGTGCGAGAAGTATTGCTGTATCGGTGCATCCTCTTTCCTCACTGAGTCCTAATGCAAGTGCCGTAAGAGGGCCTCTGACAGCGAGGAAGTTCCAGTGTTCGGAGGATGACAGATCAAGTGGGTATCGGTATCCTGCTCCTGAGCCGATGACGTGCCACGTCTTATCTGGGTCTCTATCTCTACCCAACAAAGAGCCGATTCCTAACAGGGTGTTTTCTGTCTCGCTCCAACCTCCTGGGCTCAATCTTTCCCAAAACCAGGAGTTCATATCATCCCCAAAATTACCTCCGAGGATTCTTCGATATTCAATATCCATTTTTCCAATCTCCTGATTCGTGGTCACTAGTGGGGGCGGGGGTAACTGAGTTGTGTAGTTTCTATCATTAAAGCAAAACTGCTCTTAATATGTCTGAGAAGGCTAATACACACGGTCTTTCGAACCGTGACTGAGGGAAGGCAATGGAAGAGCGTAATGCAAGCGACCCGTCCGGTCATCGAAGACGGCTTCTAGAGTTAGACAAAGACGCTCTTGCTGACGAAGTAATTCGCACTTGGGACACCCTGGCCGTTTCTGAAGCTGAGTTGGGTGAGTTGCGGGTAACGGTGGAGAGGCTGGAAGTTGAAATCGCCAAAATGAGGGGGCGTCGTGGTATATCTTCAACGAAGATAGAGATGGCGAATAGGATCGAGGAGTTAGAAAAAGAGATCTCAATCTTATCTGTAGGCACAGGCGATGAGGAGTTGGCGCATCTAAGAGAGAGGGAGGAGGCTCTTCTAACAGCTCTATTAGACCTTGAAAGGGAGTTTACCGCTTCTCAGAATGTATGATTTTCTATTATGGGCAGGGGTATTAGAATGGTTTCGTCACTCAGAGTTTTGCCTCTCCTCCTATTCATCGTGGGTTCCATCTTTAACGCCGGATGCATGGGGGTTGGGGAGGATGAAGTTACACTTTCTGTAGGGTATACTCGCTCGAACGGCACGGTCGTTGAGGAGTATGTTGATGGTGAGTTGATTTCCAAAACTGTGGTGACCATTGACTTTGACTTCACGAAGACCGAGGCGTCTACCCCGTTTGAATTCGGAATACGGGATATTGAAGGCCAGTTATCATATGAACAGAATGGAAAGGTGATCTCGGTTGGTTTCTCGGAACACGGGATATGGGATCTCACGGCCTTTGCTCGAAGTGAGAATGGGGTGGAGGCTACAGAAGAGATCGTGATAAGGATAGAGTTGCGAATTGAATGGGAAGAGGAGGGGACATACGATCCGAAGCCCCTGGTGATAGACTCGGTTTCCGAGTTCAGCGATGTGCCCGCTAGTTCGATACTAATACATTCAAAAGTTGAGAATCCGGTTCTTATAGAAAATATCGGCGGGGGTCGGGAAGTTGAGATATCTTGGGCTTTAATTGACGAGATAGGGATCGTATGCCAAAGTCAGAAGGGATACGTGGATGAGGGCGAGGAGGTCTCGTGGAATACAGTTCACTTCGGTACCTACGAAGTTCACGAGCTCCATATCGAATATGAAGAGGGGCAAGATTACATCGATGTGTCTCAAACCGTGTATATCCAATATCCAGATACATACGAAACCGATCCCGCTTCCGTAAATTAGGCCAGCGGGGGCATCGTCAATGATGTCGAATTTGGGCTGGTGATTGTGTATATTCTCATTGGATGAGGCCCTCAAGGGTGTTTAGAGTCGAGTGTTTTCAAGCAATTGGTCTCATGGTGGTTATGAGGTTAGATATCACTTCTCGTAGTTCGTCTGCATTTTCGAATTGCTCCCCCAATGTGCCTGTTACAATCCAATCGGCACCGGCTTCCACCGCGATTCTGGCTGTGGCTCCATCCTTTATTCCTCCTCCTACCACAATCGGTATGTTGGTGCTGTTACGGGCGGCTGAGATGAGATCTTTGGATACTGGTGTTGCTGCTCCGCTTCCTGCTTCTAGATATAGCATCTTGAAGCCGTATAACTCAGCCGCTGCAGCGTATGATGACACTCTCCCCAAGTCTTCGGGTTTGATCAGGTCTGCTTTCCCCACCTCGCCTGCTTTCCCCCCTGGCGCGCATATCAGATAGCCCATGGGTATCGGATTGATCCCCACTTTCTTGATGAATGGAGCGCCCGCAACTTGTTCCCCGATCAAGAATCTAGGATCCGTGCTATTCATCAGCATCATGAAAGTTATTCCATCCGCATTGGGAGATAGTGCGTTTGCTCCCTGGGGGAAGAGTATGATGGGTATTCTTTCTTGGGTTTGTGCATCGGAATCTTGAGTTGCCGCCCACTCTATCAGTTCCAGTGCTTCTCTGATAGCGACTACCGTACGATCGACGTTATCCGAATCTGTACCAGAAGACCCCCCGATCAGAATCATGGAGGACCCGGCCATTGCGGCTGCAATTGCGCGTTTAGCAGCAACGTCAGGTGATTGGTCGGCGGGATCTATGAGCAAGGCGTGCCTCGGGATCCCTCTACTCACTATGCTTTCAACACCGACCACGTGTCTGCACACAAGACAGTGGTATTAGGAATATTTCGGAAGTTGTAGGCATTCTCTTGCATCTGTGATTCCCCTGTCGATTTCGACTGGTATTGTTTGGAAAGGATCTTTTCCAAACCAAATTGATGTTTCCAGTGATGCTTTACTTACAATTGGTTTCTTCGACCAGAATTCACATGTTCCATCGCCCCTTGGTAGGCATTCTTCTTCTTCGCATGGATGTGAAAATGTTGCTCCGAACCATTTTTCTGTTTCTTCGACTTCTGGATCGTAGATATAATCGAAGGAGATGGAGTCATCTGAAATCCGGCCTGCGCCTGTAATTCGAAATGTGTTGTTTGTATGTTCAATCAGCGAGCTACGCAAGTGAATGATGGCGCCTCGTTCTGCAGCTTCGATACCTAAGGCTCTCGAAATCCACATACTTCGTATCAAAGTGTTCTCGTCTGTGTCTCGAGGTAGGTGCCGAGCTAGGGTTTCCAAAGTTGGATGGGCATTCAATCTCGAGCCGGGTTGCAGGGACTGTGAAAGGCCGATTTCTGGTTCCTCTGTGAGTATATGAATTCGCACCTCTTTTTCCCTCATTAATGCTTCAAGAGCAAATGCTAGATGTCGGATTGAGCTTCCTTTCACTAAGATTTTCATCATTCTACTTCCATGATAGAAAGAGCATGGACGGGACATGCAGGTATGCAGATCTCACAGTGAGTGCAGGATTCTTCTTTAATCGCTATAATTGGTGGTTCTAAAATCAAGACATCGATCGGGCATGCTGCTATACAAGCTGCGCAGCCAAAACATCGAAGCTCGTCCAGGATCAAATTGTGTCCTGGTGCCCTCGCCATGGAGAAGGTCGTGTTGAACATCCCTTTTCATTGATACGCACCCCTTCTTTTCCACTGGAGATTAGGATTTGCTTGTGATAATTGGAGAATAATCTCTCAATAATCATAAACTGAAATCATAATTCATAATTGAAGGCTGATAAATCCGTAAATATCTTTCTTCTTGTATGAACTGATAAATTGTTCCAAAGGAAATCAGGGGGACGGTCCGAGGTTTCATGAACTTCATTCGAGAACAAAAGAACATGCCAAAGGTCTGGCTTCACTTCCTAGGTGGCGCAAGAGAAGTCGGAAATGTAGGTTGTACCATCGAGACACATGGAACTAAGAGGATCTTGATCGATTATGGGTTGGCAGCTTCAAGACCACCCCGATATCCTTCTCCTTCCCCCCCTGTAGACAACGCGATAATCACACATGCACACATAGATCACATCGGCATGGCACCGTGGTTAGTGGGCCATCACAACGCCAAATTGCATGCAACCCCCCTCGTAGCGGATTTATCCGGAATCATGTGGAGAGACACATACAAGGTATCGAGCATAGAAGGCTACCCTCTAACCTGGGACAAGAGGGACATCGACGATTCCCTCGATTCATGGATGACGCATGATCACGGTGAAACATTCGAGTTGGATGGGTGGGATTGCACACTCCACCTAGCAGGCCATGTTCCAGGGGCTTCCATGATTGAATTGAGGAGTGAAGATCTTTCCATACTTTGGACCGGTGATATTGACACACGTAACAGCCCGAATGTCCATGGCGCCAAACCCATCGAATGCGATATCTTAGTTATGGAAGCAACATATGCTGCAAGGGACCACAATGATAGAGCAGGGGAAGAGAAGAGACTTGTTGAAAGAGTACAGGAAATAAGATCTAGGGGAGGTACGGCCATCATCCCCAGCTTTGCTTCGGGAAGGGGACAGGACATCATCAAGATACTCTATCAAAACGATCCTTCATTGAATGTACATTATGACGGCATGGGGACGAGAATATCCCAAATCTGGATGGATCACCCCACATACCTAAGCGACCCCTCAACCTTTGAGAAAGCGTATCGCTGGACGAAAAGAGTGCGAGGAAAGTCAGACCGCTTCAAAGCCCTGGAGGCGGATGTAATTGTCACTACATCTGGCATGCTAGACGGTGGCCCTGCAATATGGTATCTCAATCGTCTTAGACACGATTCTGCCAATGCGATCCTCCTGACAGGGTATCAGGCAGACCGTTCCGGCGGCCGTTCGCTCTTGGATACCGGGATGCTCCCAATTTTTGGAAAAATGACGAAAATAGACCTAGAAATAGAGCAGTTCGACCTCTCGAATCACGCTGGGAAAAATGAGCTAGTTCAATTCGCTCTAGATTGCAAACCGAAGCACCTCGTCCTATTTCACACCCCAGACGATGATGTTGATGACTTCGCAAAAAGCTTCGGCGACACCCCCCCATTTCAGATATCAATCCCTGAAAATGGCAGAGACACCGTCATTGATATTGACGCATGACAGACGAATCGTTGATATGCCGTATAGATATAAGCGCTGACTAAGAGGCTTCCTCAGGAGACTAAATTATGAGCGCAGTAGACAACATACTAGACAGAACATTCGGACTTAGCGCCAAAGGCGTGACCGCATCATCAGAGATCAGAGCAGGGATAACCACCTTCCTAACGATGGCTTACATCCTATTCGTGAACCCGTCGATGCTTGCACTAACAGGCATACCCTTTGAAGACGCACTGTTCGCGACCGCGATTGCAGCATTCGTAGGCTGCATCGTCATGGGATTATGGGCAAATCTCCCATTCGCCCTAGCCCCTGGAATGGGTTTGAACGCCTATTTCACATTCGCAGTCGTAGGGACCGTCTGGGACGAAGGCGACGGGATGTTAGGAGAAAAGGTCGTTAACGTTGTACTGCCGGATGGCAATGGTGGAACATTCGAGGCAGTCTGGCATATGGGAGCATGGGAAGTGGCCCTACTCGCCGTTTTCCTTGAGGGACTGCTCTTCCTGGTCCTCTCCCTCCCGCAGGTTGGCGCTAGAACGGCCATGATCAACGCCATACCTAAGGACCTCAAGATCGCCACTGGAGCTGGTATAGGATCATTCCTGGCGATAATCGGCCTCCGAGAAATAGGAGTCGTATATCCTGACGCAGCGACGCTTGTCAACATCGGGCCGCATGAGACATGGGGGCTTGACCACGGAGCACTAATCGGCCTGCTTGGCCTGGTGCTGATCACCGTTCTCATGGCACGCGGTATCAAGGGCGCAATGATCTGGGGAATAATGGGCGCCTCGGTATGGGGATGGATTTTCGAGGCATACGACCCGTACAACGACCCCACAGGATACGGAGGAGCCGGTTGGAACTGCCCACCAGGTGCACAGGGCGTAGATCCCACCGCACCCAACTACAGCGATTGCATGTATTCCTCCGCTCCAGATCCCGGATCGATCGTGAGTATGCCAACGCTGCCAGAAGAGACCCTGTTCGCCGTATTCTCCAGCGAGACCCTCTCTGCAGTCTCTGACAACATGGACATATTCCTGCTAGTGCTAATCGCCTTCTTCTTCGTCGACGTCTTCGACACCGCCGGCACCCTCTACTCAGTAGGCCGCCAGGCTGGCTACGTAGATGCTGACGACCAACTCATGAACAGCGATGAGGCATTCATGTCGGACGCAGCGGCGACAATCGTCGGCGCTCTCGCGGGAACTAGCACCACGACCACATACATCGAGTCGGGCGCGGGTGTGGAAGAAGGCGGCAAGACCGGTCTCGTAGCCGTGACTGTCGGCATTCTGATGCTGTCCGGCCTGTTCCTTTCCGATCTCTTCCAGGCCATACCCACCTACGCGGGAGCCTGTGCGCTGGTGATCATCGGGGCCTTGATGATGAAATCGGTCGTGGACATCAACTGGAACGACAACGAGATGGTCCTTCCAGCATTCCTGACAATCGTGCTCATGCCATTCACCTACTCGATAGCAGACGGAATCGCATGGGGTGTCATCACATACGTCGCCATCAAGGTCGGCACACAGAAGACCGACGAACTCAATCCTGTAATGTGGACAATTGCCATACTCATGACAATGTTCTACCTAGGCCCAGGAAACGAGACCACCTTCGAGTGGCTCTTCGGCTTGGTATTCTGATTGTTGAAGACATAACCTGAACCGCTCCGGGGCCCCTGTGCCCCGGGGCGGCACAAAGGTGGTACCATGGACATTCGCGACGAGTTGGAAAGATGCATACGGACCGTGCCGGATTTCCCCATACCAGGCATACAGTTCAGAGACATAACCCCCGTACTCGCCGACCCGGCCCTGATGAAGAGGATCGCAGAATCCTTCGCGGAGTCAGTCGCAGAGACAAAACCAACGGCCGTCGCGGGCCCGGAGGCCCGGGGCTTCATCTTCGGCCCCCTTTTAGCAGCACAGCTAGGCTGTCCGTTCATCCCCATTCGAAAGCCCGGCAAACTCCCCTCTGAAACCGTCTCTGTGGCTTATGAATTGGAATATGGAACAAACACACTGGAGATGCACAAAGACGCCCTCGTTGACGAAGACCGCGTAATTATCGTGGACGACCTTCTAGCAACGGGGGGCACCGTCCAGGCTGCGATATCCCTCATCGAAGGAACCGGGGCCCAAACCGTTGGCACCTGCTTTGTAATCGAACTCATCGGATTGAACGGCCGCGGCAAAATAGAGCCCATCCCCGTCCATTCTCTGATCGCCTTACCGGCCTGAGACCCGATTCATTGAAATCGCGTGCGCTTACCTAAGGGGACGACTGTCATGCCCGACACGCCACCCCCGCCCCCCGGGATCGACGAGAAAATAGCAGAGGCAGTCGCAAACGAAGATTACGAACTGGCTGCTCGTTTGAAGAAGATGAAGGAATCACCACCGCCTCCCCCCAAGAAGGGCAAGGC
>DAVB01000050.1 GCA_002505455.1 Euryarchaeota archaeon UBA52
CGATCGAACTTCTTACGGTTTGTTTGTAATTGACAGGTCCGAGGCCGCCTATGGGTTGGCATCCGGGAAAAGGCTGCATTTCCAGGAGCACATCACATCTCTGGTGCCCTCAAAACACGGTAGAGGCGGGCAGTCTGCACAGAGGTTCGAGCGCCTAATCGAAGAAGCCGCTCATAACTTCTTCAAGAAAGCAACAGAGAGGGCATGTAATTACTGGCTACCGATGGTAAATGACTTGAAGGGAATAATCATTGGTGGGCCCGGAGCAACAAAGGACTTTGTAGTCAAGAATGACTATTTCCATCACGAAATAAAGAAACTCATTGCAGAGCCTTTCTTCGATGTAGGTTACTCCAACGAAAGCGGTTTGAGAGAATTGGTCCAACGCGCTGGCTCTACTATGGATCAGATAGAGTTAGACGTTGAGAGAACTATAGTCGACAGGTTCCTTCAAGAGGTCATGCAAGCAAATCCCAAGGCAACGTATGGGGAAGTGATGATCCGCTCGGCGCTGGACCAAGGGGCAGTAGAGACCCTTTTGATTTCCGAGGCAGTGACAAAGAGAAGAGTACAGTGGATTTGCAAGGGGTGCAAGAATAACTGGAAAACATCACATGACAAATCCTCCGCGCGACCGAATTGTCCAGAATGTGGTTCAGTCAATGTCTTCGAAGACGATGAGAACTCGTTGGATTTGATAGATGAACTAACTGTTTTGGCTGGTCACACCTCTGCAAAGGTGCGAATAATTTCTCTCGATACAGAAGAGGGCTCCACTCTCAACACTGCGTTCGGAGGGATAGCAGCTCTTCTGAGGTACGCAATTTCTTGAGGTGATTCGGATTAGGGAATTGATAAACGAATTAATTCCCATAATCTCCAATGCCATGAATTCAATGGACGTGGCAGACTCAAAATGGCTCCCACTACTAGGAAAGGCGACCGTGGAGGACCACGGGGATGTGGCTCTTCCGTGCCACTCTCTAGCTGGATTTTTGAAAAAGGCCCCTAATGAAATAGCCGAGCAGATCTGCGAACTCGTCGGAGACGATTTGCAATCATTCGCCACCGTTTCATCCATGAGCGGCTTCGTGAATATCAAAGCCAAACCAGCATGGCTATCGAAACGAATATCTGCACTCCTTGCGGATCCTAGGCTGGGAGTATCTGTAGATGAGAGGAAAATCTTCGCGGTGGACTACTCAGCCCCGAATGTTGCCAAAGAGATGCATGTGGGGCACCTCAGGTCAACTGTTATCGGAGACACAATCGTAAGGATGCTGGAATTCAAGGGTCACACCGTCATTAGAGAGAACCATGTTGGAGATTGGGGCACCCCATTCGGCATGTTGATCGAGCACCTTCTGGATTTGGGGGAAGATCGCGCTGCAGACGAATTAGGGGTAGGGGACCTGGACTCCTTCTATAAGCAGGCCAGATATAAGTTCGTCTCGGATGAAGAATTCGCCAATCGTTCGAGGAGTCGGGTGGTACTTCTACAGGGTGGAGATGCTGAGACTATCCGGTTGTGGCGCATTCTGGTGGACGAGTCTATGAGGTACTTCAACGAAGTTTACTCAATGCTCGGAGTCATGCTCACCGACGATGATATCAGAGGCGAGTCAAGTTATCAAGAACTCCTACCAGAGGTGGTTGAAAGACTCAGAGAATCCGGGGACCTAGAGGAGAGCGATGGCGCGGATGTCGTTTTCCCCGGAGGTTGGGTTAATCGAGATGGTGATCCCCTTCCAATGATAATTAGGAAGGCTGATGGTGGCTACAACTACAGCACTTCGGATTTGGCATGCATAATAGATAGAGTGGAGAGGCTAGGGTGTGATGGATTCCTGTATGTTGTCGGGACCCCTCAGAAACAGCATTTTGAGATGGTATTCCAAGTCGCGAAGAAAGCTGGTTTCATGAGTCCCAAACACCAAGCAGTCCACGTCAATTTCGGATCCGTTTTGGACAATGACGGCAAGGTTCTGAAGAGTAGAGAGGGCGAGGTGATAAAGCTACACGATCTTCTCGCAGAAGCGATAAGGCGAGCAAAGCAGTCCATAGACGACAAGAATCCAGATTTACTAGGAAAGGAAAGGGAAGATGTCGCACGAGCCGTGGGAATCGGTGCAGTGAAGTACGCAGATCTATCGACCGAGAGAACCAAGGATTACGTTTTCGACTGGGAGAAGATGCTATCCTTCGAGGGGAACACTGCCCCATATCTTCAGTATGCATACGCAAGAATATCCAGTATCTTCAGGAAGTGGGGCGGCGATAGAGAATCTCTTACAATGAAATTCGAATCTCTCGCGGAAAGCGAACTTAGCAGCTTGAGCGATGAAGAGATTTTACTAATTAGAAGACTAGTTGAATTCCCTTCGATTATAGATGACTCAGTTTCAACTTTCAGCCCTCATAAGCTTTGCAAGCACCTGCATTCTATATCATCTTCTTTTGCTTCCTTCTACGAGAATTGTGGGATACTCAAGGAGGATAATGAAAAAATTACACACAGACGTCTTGCTTTGTGTGAGGTAACCTCTAGAGAACTGAAAATGGGTTTGGAAATGATGGGGATTAATGTCCCAGAGAGAATGTGAATCCAGGCATATTCAAATTACAGACCCCGTACCCAAGATATGGTAAAAGTAGGCGATATGGCGCCAGATTTCACACTGAAGAATATCTCTAAGGAAGAAGTAACACTTTCTGAACATCATGGAAAGACAGTGATTCTAGCATTCTATCCAGGGGCCTTTACCGGCGTTTGTGACAAAGAGATGTGCTCATTCCAGGAAAATCTCGCTAAACTAAACGATTGCAATGCAACTGTACTTGGAATCAGCGTCGACTCTCCATGGGCCAATGGAGAGTTCTCAAGAAAATACGGCCTGGAATTCGACCTCCTCTCTGATTTGGACAGGGGTGTCGTGGAGGCATACGATGCTAAATTCGTCGGATTAGGAGGTATTGAGGGCTACGTCAGCGCC
>DAVB01000014.1:0-222 GCA_002505455.1 Euryarchaeota archaeon UBA52
CCTCATGGCGCGATACTCGGCCCACGACTCGCCTATGTGTCTCTGGATCTGACCAAAGTCCCTGATTTTCTTCCCGAAGGCTTCCCTTTCAGACGCATAGGAATTCATGATTGAGAGGCACCTCCTAGAGATTCCCACGGCCATTGCTGCGAGGGCTATTCTCTCGATCTCGAGGTTCCTCATCATGTGGACCATGGACTCGCCTGGAGAGCCTACAACGTT
>DAVB01000014.1:577-784 GCA_002505455.1 Euryarchaeota archaeon UBA52
TCAGCGGTGTTAGAGGCCCTCATGCCGAGTTTGTCGATGATCTTCTGGCCGACGGAATATCCCGCCATACCCTTCTCCACGATGAAGGTTGTAATCTCGGGTCTGCCCTCTTGATTCTCGCCGGTTCTGGCATAGATCATGCATACATCTGCAGGGGTACCGTCTTCGTCTACGGATCCATTCGTTATCCACATCTTCCTGCCATTA
>DAVB01000014.1:1076-1196 GCA_002505455.1 Euryarchaeota archaeon UBA52
GTTATCCACATCTTCCTGCCATTAAGAGTCCAAGAGCCGTCTTCGTTGAGGGTGGCGGAGGTCCTCATGCCAAGTACATCGGTCCCATATCCAGGTTCGCTCATACCCATGCAGCCTATC
>DAVB01000014.1:1494-9602 GCA_002505455.1 Euryarchaeota archaeon UBA52
CATACCCATGCAGCCTATCCATTCTCCGCTGCATACCTTGGGTAGTATCCGGGCCTTCTGTTCCTCGCTGCCGTTGAACGCGATATTATTGACCATCAGCTGGGCATGGGCGAGGTATGCGAGGCAAAAGCCTGGGTCGGAGTATCCGAGCTCCTCGTTGACAATTGCGACTGCCGTTGCATCCATGCCGACTCCGCCGTATTCTTCCTCGACGGTTATCCCGAGCAATCCAAGGTCGCCCAGCCTCCTGAATAGTGCTGTATTGAACTTCTCATCGCGATCATACTCAAGTGCCTGTGGCTCGACCTCTTCCTCTGCGAAGTTTCGGACCATCTCCCTGAGCATCGCATGCTCCTCAGTCGGATTCGCGATATCGTAAGGTGCAGTCATGATTCTAGGGAAGGGTGGGGGCGTATGAGGGTTCTCAGCCTATGGGGTGACTCGTCTTGAGTCGCGGGGGAAGGGTATTGTCTCCCGTATGTGGTCAGCTCCCGCCAACCAAGCGCATACCCTGTCTACTCCGAGTCCGAATCCGCCGTGGGGGACGCCGCCGTATCTCCTGATGTCTATGTAGAACTCGTAAGGCTCTGCGGGGGTGCCCTCTTCATCGATCCTCTCAAGGATCTCGGACTCAGACCAAGTTCTCTCACCGCCACCTATTATCTCGCCATAACCCTCTGGTGCTAGGAGGTCATGACAAAGGACATATCTCGAGTCTTCGGGATCTGGACGATGATAGAACGGCTTTGCGATTTTTGGATAGTGTGTCAAAAAGTGCGGAATTTCAAAATCTTCAGTGAGGATCTTCTCCTTACTGTAATCCAAATCTTGCCCCCATTCAACTTGGACCCCCTTCGCCTTGAGTCTTTCAATCGCTTCATCGTACCTTATTCTGGGGTAATCTGAACTAGCATATCTCTCGATTAGCCCCAAATCCCTCCCCAAGGATTCTAACTCGTCTGATCGTTCATCTAACAAAGTTCTGGCTATGTGTCGGACTAGTCCCTCCCCATGATTCATGACCTCTTCATTCCCAGACCATGCGATTTCCATTTCAGCATGCCAAAACTCTGTGAGATGTCTTCTTGTCCGGCTCTTCTCAGCCCTGAAAGACGGAGCTATGGTGTAAAGTCGCTCCAGAGCAGGCATAGCGGCTTCGGCATATAATTGCCAAGACTGCGTGAGGAAGGCCTTTCGGCCGAAATATGGGACCTCGAAAAGCGTACTACCCCCTTCGACCGCTCCGGCTACGAAGTTTGGGGCTTGGTATTCAATGAAGTCACGTTCCCTGAAGTAGGAATGGATGGCGCCGAAGATTGATGACCGTATTTTCAACATCGTGGTCATCCTTCCAGTTCGCAGGTAGAGATGGCGATTGTCGAGCAGGAATTCTGTCTCACCCCCATCCGCCTCGGCCATTGCGGACTCTGTTATGGGGAATGGCCTGGAAGGGTCCACTGGCCCAATGATACGAATATCTGAGACCTGTACTTCGTGCCCATGCTCACGATCGGTCGGTATGGCGGTCCCAGAAATCTCTACGCTGGATTCTATCAAGGCGGACTCTACTGCCTCAAATGCTTCATCGCCGACTACGTCCCTCTTAATCACGCATTGAACTGTTCCAGTTGAGTCTCTGAGAACGACGAATCTCAGGCGCTTCGACCCCCTAGAGCGATGGATCCAGCCCTTCAAATGGACCTCGGATTGGTCGTGATTTCCTGAAATCACATCTCCGATCCAGTGAGTCTTCATGGTCTGCCTCAGGAGGGGGTCCCTGTACGTCCGTTTCAACACTGCGCTCATACTAGAGATTGGCGGGTCTGACGGGGTTCGAACCCGCGGCCTACGGGTTAAGAGCCCGTCGCTCTACCTGACTAAGCTACAGACCCGGATGTCCGTCCGGGATGGTATCTATAACAAATGCGATTATTCATTCAGATAATCGGCCATCGGGACGCGCTGAAATTACCACGGAATCTTCGTCAGCAAGAACAACTACATCGCACAAGCCGCAAAATAGCCCCACTTCGACAACCCCCGCTATCGACAAGATTTCTGCCTCTAGGGCCAATGGATCTGTGATGCTCGGACCGAATTGACAATCCAGTATTAGGCCCCCATTATCTGTGATAAATGGAGTGCCCCCCCCTCGTAGAGTCACGTCCCCTGGACATATTGCATTGAGCCTGTCCCTGGTACGCATCCATTCGAAATCAAGCACCTCGACAGGGAGGGGGAATGCTCCAAGAACATCGACTCTCTTTCGACGGTCTGCCACTACGACCATTGCATTGGAAGATTGGGCGACCACCTTTTCTCTCGTCAGTGCGCCGCCCCCGCCTTTGATTAGGGTGAAATTCGGATCGTACTCATCCGTTCCGTCAATCACTATGTCCAGTTGCCCCGCGTCGGAGAGCGACGTAAGGGGGATTCCGACCTCGATTGCGAGTTCCATTGTTGCGATACTCGTAGGCACGCCCACGATATCCAGCCCCTCTTCGCGAACCCTTCTCCCGAGTTCTATCACCGTGTGGGCGACTGTGGACCCTGTTCCGAGACCCACGGACATACCGCTTGAGACCCAGCGACAGGATTCTATTCCAGCCGTGCGCTTCATCGTATCGACGTCCATGGTGCTACCTGCAAGGGTCGCTCCGAAAAGGTTCTCCAAACAACAGGGTCCGGACCGAACCTTTGATGACGCCCATCCCTACTTGCCGTCTGAGGGAGCAGGAGGGTTGCTGACAGTGTACGACACTGAGGAAAGTCCTCTCTCCACGATGCAAGCGGCCCGGTTGAAGCCGGGGGCCCGAGAGGGCCGGCTCTGGAACAGAAACGAACCGCGCTGCGCGAATACGGTGAATCCGGAAGGACGAGGTTGCGCAAACTCGGATGAAACGGCCACCCCCGCTGGAGCAAGTCCAAGCAGGCCTGTTAAGCTGCATCGGCAAGGGCCGGGTAGGATGCAAAGTTGAATGCAACCAGCCGCAAGGTGAACAGAAAGGGGCTTACTCCCTGCACCCTCACCACATACCATAACGACGAGGGGCTATGCTGAATCCATGGCGTCGATCGCCTCAACAAGAGATCCAGGTTCATCGTAATCGAGCCATGGTCCACGACCCATGATTCTAGAGGCGAGCTCTCTGTATGCGACTACGATCGTGGGGAGCACTATTGTGCTCGCCAGCAGGGCGAGGAAGAGGAGCGCCATCATCAAGACGAAGAAATTCCTGAGGCCGGGGATAGCTACGAACAGGCCTGCAGCTAGCCCGGCGCAAGTCGTTGCAGTTGTCTCGAAGACTGTCTGCCCGCAACGAGCGACGGATTTGGCAATTCCAGCTGGACTCTCGCCCTCGTCTTTTATCCTGTCAACGATATGGATCGAGTCATCGACTCCGATTCCGAAAACGATGGTCCCTATCATCGCGGTGAAGACGTTCACATTTACGCCTCCGAGGCGCATCAATATCGGTTGCCAAAGAACCACTACGCCCACGGCTGCCATGGTGAATATCGCCATCCTAGGGGACCTGAACAGTATCGACATGACGATCAGGAGGATCAGTACAGTGGTGAGAGTAGTATCCCTCTGGGCATCGTGTATGCCCTCATTGATGTCCAATGAGACAGGGAGCCCGCCGGTCAACAGGCTATTCACAGTCCCGTCCAGGCCCAGCGCTGAGCATGACAATGGCCCGTTACAAGGCGAGTCGCCTGTCAGATGGCCATCTATGGCGTCCCTAAGAACTGCTGCCTCCTTGAGAGCGATGTACGGCTGATTGACATATACCAGGGTCTTTGTCTCACAAGGAGATGCTCTCTCGCAGACGTCTTGATCCGCGTTCATCAGCATTGATCTAATCTCGGGGGAAAGGGTGTCGAATGCGACATTGACCATTGCCTCCCTAGAAGTCACAGCGTATGGGAGGCAGTCTGGACGGAGTGGATTAAACGACTCATCCCAGCAATCATCGTGTATCAAGTCCCAGAGGCTTGTAGAAACCAAGGAAATGCCAAGCGCCTCGGAATCTACGTGGATGGCCTTGAGAATATCAACAAGGGAGATCGATGTTGTATTGGGAACATTGTTGATCTCGATCTGCATTCTTTCGATTGCATCCAAAATAGGCAGATCTCGTATCGGAGCAGTTTGATTGAGCTCGCCCCTTGATTCGGCGTCAACGATGAACATGTTGGTTTGCCCCCCTTGGAACTCTATGCTATACTCCCTGAGTGCCTCGTATGAGGACAGGCCTGGAGGGACTTCATCAGCAGATCCGGTAATCTCCTTGCCCAATTCGTCATCGAGAATCATGACTCCATAAGCAGTGAACGATCCGGCGATGATTAAAACGAGGAGGTAGACGCGAACTGGTATTTCTCCAATCTTGTCCCATAGTGTTTCAAATGCCATGGAGCGGGCTTTCCTGTATCGAAGAAGTTGAACCAAAGCAGGAACCATTACCATAGAAATGACGAACGTGACGAATATGCCCAACAAAAGAGTGACTCCGACTGTGCGCATGGGGGCAATTGGGACTATAGAGGGCCACATCAGCACACTGAAGCCGATTATAGTCGTCAGTGCAGAGAGCAGAATCGCATGACCGGTGGTAAGGGCCGCTGAAACAGTTGCTGAGAGGCTCACTGAGGGGTCCCATGGGTTGACCTCGACCTCATCCCCGCCATCTCTTCTATTTGCCCAATTCTTCTCAGCGCGATGCTCGAGTATTTTCACCCTGTTCTCTTCTATCCTATTCGTCAGATGCAATGCATAGTCGACGCCTAGGCCAATCAGGATGGGGGCAGCGGAAATTATCATCGGAGTCAGCATTTGATCGGTAATTACGATTATTCCGAATGTGATGAATAGGGTCATCACAATGGGGGCCCCGCATATTATGATCACTTTCGCATTCCTATGCAATGCGAACATCATCAACGCTACCAACAGTAAGCTGATAGGCAGCATCGTGTCCATCAGCTCGTCGTATATCGCATCAGAAACATCATGCAATACGGGAGTCAGGCCGGTTATGGTGACGGCTTCGCGAGGAGGGATGACATCTGACCTCTCCGGGTCCCAAGAGTGGGTCGGGAAATTGTATGTCCTTTTGCATAATTCACAGTCTTCGGGTCGTGACTCTATGTGTATTAATTGGTCGGCATAAGCGAGGAATGCCTTGTGATCTCGTATCTGTCCGGAAGGGTTTTCATCGGAGATTCCTTTTGGATCGTCGCGAGGGGGGATATCTGTATCAGACATATCGAAGGTTATGCCCATGATTACGACGCCAGTGTCCCAGATGCCGTCTCCATCAGTGTCACGAACGAACGACTCCATGAGTGAACCTGCATTTTCTACATACTGGTCGATTCGCTCTTGAGCGCCTGAACCCTGTGGTATCGAATATCCTGTGTAGGGGTTTAGGGACGCCACGGCACAGTTCTCCTGCTGCCCGGTTGGCAAAGCATATTTTTCCACAGCACAATTGAATCGGTAAGAGGAAGAGTTAGCTTCTTTGATGATTTGAGCAGGGGACAGAACCCACACTACTCCATCATTGGAACCCCGATCCGTTTTATCACGATCCAGACCGGCCCTGTAGCCGCCTAGATCTGAATTCAAGTCGTCCCCTTCAATCCAAGATATTTGTCTCAAGATGTCTGCATCGGTTATATTCTCCGAACCGCGTTCCGCAGATGCAGTTGCGGCATTGTCAGTTTGGACATAAAGGATCACGATATCAGTAGCCCATTGCTCGCGGACTTGTTTGAGTAATTCAGTGGAATCGGCACCATCTGGAAGGTATATCTCAACGTCGCCATTGATTTGATGTTCGAATTCTAGCGCGTCCCTCCCCACCAACGCCGTCATCAAGAGGAGTAGGGCCACGATAATTCCTGGCGACCTGAGTATGGCGGCATAGGCATAGTCTGAAAGTCGTCTGCCAAAAATTCCTAGACGGTCAGTGACTTCGCCCCCTGCTTCAATACCCCTGGAAATAAAGCGCACAGGTGTTGTCTCACTCATTCTTGACAAAGCAGCAGAAATGGCGATTCGTGCGGGTTGTATTGATTCGAAGAAGCGTCGCCAGAATTCGGCCTCGTCATCAACAGGGTCATCCACGTCGCTAGTGCGCCCAATTACGTCCATGAAGCGTTCGCACAATGATAGGCTGTAAAGGCCGTATATGTAGCAAAATCATATTCTTCGAATTGGTCATCGCACCCGAAGATGTCAAACTCAACATCGTAGTGGAGGGCACATGCATCTTGTTACGGGAGGAGCTGGTTTCATTGGAAGTCATCTTGTCGATACATTGGTATCGAAGGGAGAAAGGGTTCGTGTAATAGATAATCTCTCATCAGGCCATATTGATTTCATCGAGGGTCACACCGGGGATTCGGTGGAGATCATTATCGCAGATTTACTGGATCTTGAAAAGCTGACCGAAGCTATGGAGGGCATTACAACGGTTCACCATCTTGCTGCTAATCCAGATATTCGCCTAGGGACCAAAGTAACTGATACTGACCTTAAGCAAGGCACCATTGCAACGTACAATGTACTCGAGAGTATGCGAAAAAATGGTGTGGATAGGATTTCGTTTTCAAGTTCCAGTGCAGTATATGGCGAAGTTGAGACTATGCCGACTCCGGAGTCATATGGGCCCTTACTGCCCATTTCGCTTTATGGGGCCTCGAAATTGGCATCAGAGTCACTAATCAGCGCATGGGCGGGAACCTTTGGCGCGACCGCTTGGATCCACAGATTTGCAAACATAGTGGGTCCGCGAGGAACTCATGGAGTAATTTATGATTTCATACACAAATTACGCAAGGATAAAGGCGTTCTGGAAGTATTGGGCAATGGTCTTCAAGAAAAATCGTACATGGATGTGGAAGATACTGTTAATGCGATGCTCCACCTAATAGATTCCTCGGATGAAGGAGTTGCACTGTACAATCTCGGGACCAATGAAACTGTCTCAGTGTCTCGTATAGCTGAGATTGTTGTAGAAGCATCGGGACTTGAGGGCGTGGATATCAGATACACTGGCGGGGACAGAGGCTGGCCAGGGGACGTACCAAGAACATGGCTTGATGTTGGGAGGCTCGATTCTCTAGGATTTGATGCGAAGAGGACTTCTGAAGAGGCTGTTAGGAGATGTGCTGAGAGTCTCATCGACGAGATTGGACTATGAAGAGTGCGATCGACATCGATGCTAGCGCCGCTATAACAGGCAGCGTGCTAATGTTTTGCCTTCCTTCTGAACGATCGGACAAGGCGACCAGCGTTGACGAGAGTACGGATCCATCTCCTCCCTCGCTCTTTTCCAGCACGATTACCACGTCAAAGGAGTAGGGGTTCATTTCATCAGCGAAGAATTCGACGGATGGTCCTTCAGCATCGTGTACAAGAAAGTCCCATCCCGCCGGCAGTATCTCTGACGATATGTTTCCCTCATCATCTAGGCTCAGCATTGCACGTGCCACGTCATGGTTCTTGTCTAGCCCATTTGATGCAGTTCCAGGTTCGAGTGAAACTTCCCTCTCGACGATAAATATGGTCAGATGCTCCTCAATCCCAAGTACGAGTTTGGGCGAACTGACATGAATCGAATTTTGACTTACATCTACTTCGCCTTCTATCGAGATAACTCCCTCTTTTGCAATCTCAGATGACCTTAGATTCATCTGCATGTCGATTCTATCGACAGACCCCTGGGAAACTACCCTCCCGTCCATGACAAATGTGGGGGTGACTGCCAGCTCTTCCCCATGGAGCGCCAACCTGTGGCTGGAAATTTCAGATCCGAGCGGGTCTTCCCCCGGGGGATGCATGGCAATCCTGATGGCACGATTTCCATTGTCTTCTAGGAATTGAAGGAGCATGGGATCTATCTCTGCACAGGTCGTGCAATATGTCGCAGTGTGCTCTTCTATGAGCACGGTTGCTGCAGAGCCATTGGATGAAAAAGAAGTCTCTTTCGAGGTCTGTGCCATCGTTGATATCGGCAAGATAATCGCGAATACGAATAACACCGCAAGTAGCCGCATCGGGCCCTCCCACACATCGACCCTTCATAACGGAGTGC
>DAVB01000014.1:9899-10692 GCA_002505455.1 Euryarchaeota archaeon UBA52
TCGACCCTTCATAACGGAGTGCATTCGCAGAACATGCATGGCAAAGCGTTGGTACCAAGAGCATCAGCGCGATACCTGGAGGCGCCAGGCCCGAAATAGTGGCTACAGAGCTCGTTCTGCCTTCAAACTAAAACAGATACAAGAACGACACAATATAATCAGGCCGGGCGATTCTGTTCTTGATATCGGTTGTCATCCCGGTGGTTGGACTCAGGTGGCATTGGAGGAAGTGGGGGAATTGGGTGCAGTGGTAGGAATTGATCTACGACCCACCGATCCGATCGATGGAGCATCGCTTCTAACTGGTGATGTAAGAGATGAGTCGATTATTGTGAGGTTGTCTTCGGAAAATTCGAATGAGGGGTACAATTCGGTGGTTTCGGACATATCCCCCAGTCTGACTGGGCGATACGATACTGATCAGGCGATTTCCCTGGATCTCTCGGCGATGGCGCTAGATGTAGCTGTTAAACTTCTGAAACCGGGCGGGTCATTTGTGACTAAAGCGTTTCAGGGGACTGGAATTGAGCTATTGATCGAGGCTTGTAAGATACGTTTCTCATTCGTCAGACGCTTCTCGCCAACGGCAAGTCGTAATGCTTCATCTGAGATATATGTCGTTTGCAAAAACAAGAAACCCTCGTCTGAAGGGTTAGATTCAGCCATGGAATATATCCAGCAAGGTCTCACCGATGCAGGCGTGTTGGTGGGCGATGAAGAAGAGGGTGAGGGGCCAGTAGTTGGTTTCAGACGTCTTTGAGTATGCGTCATTCATCAGCCATCTTCGCAGCCT
>DAVB01000010.1 GCA_002505455.1 Euryarchaeota archaeon UBA52
CGACCCGGGTTCAAATCCCGGCACGAGCACCATTATCGCTTCAGACCCACCAGGGCCTTCCTTCCTCATTGGCGTTTTCTAATGCCTGCTCGGTGAATTCAAACGGCTAGATAACCGACATCATCCTTGCCCCTGTTAAAATCGAAACTTAGGTTAACTGGTAATTTTTGGCATCGCATGATAGGAATGCAAGATCTCACACAGAAGAACCCGTTTTACGCCATCTCCATGGTCCTCTTGATGATAGCAATGTCACTTTCGCAGACCTCGGGAGTTTTGCTAGAAGATGAAAATCGGGAACGCAATACAACACAGATATCACAGGCTTCCGAGTCATCGTTTCTTTTCGATACGGGCACTCGTCATGACAGTGTCAATGCAATGGCATACTCTCCCACCGGCGATCTTGTAGTCGGGGGTACTTTGTGCGCTCTCTACGAGCTTCCCGATTCCCCGGAGACCTGCTCCATTACGATTGATGAGGCCGTGATATCGACAGACGAGTATGCATCTGCATATATCTTGACAATGGACCCTTCCGGAGTTCCGAAAGACATCCAGATGTTCAATTCTGATGGCGGCGACAGGGTCGACTCAATTGTTTTTGCACAGAACGGCGACATGTTGGTGGCAGGTAGCGCTTGCTGGCTTCAGGATACGTCCTGCACACTCACCGGTTTCGGCATCTCCCTCCCTGCAGTAGACGAAGGCGGGGACGCATGGATCGCAAGATTGGGCCAGGGTGGCGAGGCTGTTTGGTCGTTTATGATCGGATCCAAAGGTTTCGATACCATTCACTCCATAGCCGAGTCTCCCGACGGTTCGATATACATCACAGGAACATTCTGTCAGGGCGTTTCACTTCTCTGCAAGATACCCATAGGAGATCAACTGCATCAATCAAAGGGCGGCGCAGATGTCATGCTTGCAAAACTGTCATCAGAAGGGGACGTGATTTGGTCTAAATCATTCGGTAGCGGATCAACCGATACTGACATGTTCAACAGTTGGTATTCACTCAGTCAGAAGGGGTTAGTGGCCACCGAAGATGGAGGAGTACTGATTTCTGGCTGGGCATGCGAGAGTTGGAATGCCAACTGCCAAATGACTATCGAGACGGGATACGTTGTTTACAACCACAATGCGTACATTCTCAAATATGCCAGCAATGGCAGTATCGAACGATTAACTACGATGAATGGAGATGGCGCCGATTTCGTTCAGGCTATGGTCGCCGTCAACGATGATAAGGTTTTGATCGCCGGCAATCATTACTCTTCCACCCTATATGCGGGATCTTTGAGCGTATACAACTCGGGAGGTTCAGATGCATGGTATGCAATCTATAACCACTCCTCGCATCTATTCGAGGATCTTTGGGACTCGAACAGTGATGGTAATGAGGCCTTCCACTCTGCTGTAGTTACGCCTGATGGTAATCTTGTTCTGGGCGGAACACAATGCTGGGGCAATGGCGCAGATTGTCCATTTTCAATCGAAACCAAGCCGGGCTCAGAGTCAACCAGATACAGCTCGACAAATGCCGAGGGCTTCCTCATGCTTCACGACATTGAATGGGACAGCATTGCATGGATGAGGGGTATAGACGTACACGACTACTCCGACTCTACCGCGTCATATTTGAGTGATTTAGCTGTAAGCAATACAGGAAATATTGCAGCTAATTTCCCAGTATGTGTATCCGACAACCATACGGATTGCACTGCGGGTATAGGGAATCAGATATTCTCCTCGGTGGACAATGCGACCCTGATCTACCAGATAACATTTGATTCAGATGGAGATGGAATAATGGACGCTCACGACCTTTGCCTCACATCCCCTGAGGCCGGGTGGGTTTCTATCCCCGCCTCGGATTTTGACGGAGATGGCTGCAGGGACTCCGATCAGGATGATGACGATGATGGAGATGGAGTTGACGATTCTTCAGACCATTTCCCCATGAACCCCTTGGAATGGCAAGATACGGATGGTGACGGCATCGGCGATAATCAGGATGGCGATGACGACTCAGATGGATGGACAGATGCCGAGGAGGCAGGATGTGGGAGCACCGATCCACTCAGCGCTTCTGACACTCCGCTGGACACGGATGGCGATGGCGCCTGCAATCATATCGATTCAGACGACGATGGGGATGATGTCGATGACGTCCTCGATGCCTTCCCTCTTGAGATATGTGCCAGCTTAGACAGAGACATGGACGGCATGCCCGACCAACTAACCGTCCCAGGTTGCCCGACATCACTACTCGTGGACTCAGATGATGACAATGATGGTGTCCTCGACGCCGACGATGTGGATCCCTTGGACTCCGACGTGGGGGGCGATTCAGATGGAGATGGTAAGCCAGATTGGGTTACTGGTGATGCCACTTCGAGATACGATCAGGACTCAGATGATGACAACGACGGCGTGTTGGATGTCGATGATGCATTCCCACTCGTGCCAACAGAGTCTGTAGACTCCGATGGCGACGGCATCGGCGATAATACTGATACAGACGACGATGACGATGGCTGGTCGGATTACGATGAGACGCAATGTAACTCTGACCCGCTAGTCCCGACAGACATTCCCCGAGACGCCGATAAAGACGGAACATGCGATGTCATGGAATCCTCCCTATCGTTCGAAAGTTATGCTCCAATCGTAGTTGTACTCGTTTTGGTTTTGGCAGCAGGCATGGCATTATCGGCACGCATGGGCCAGAAATCATTCACCCCCACCGTGCCACCCAGCCCTCCGCCACTCCCGCTCAAGGAAGAAGATGAAGATTGAATCTCCCGGTAAACCGAACGCCGCACCGATTATGTGTCAATCCATTTCCGGACGCCTCGATGAACAGTGTGCCCTGGGCATTTCTAACTGTCATAATCCTCTCATCACAGACTGCCGCCTCTGCTGTTTCCCATCATCCCGAGTGGGATGACGCGCAGGGTCTAACGGGCTGGTGGGAAGATGTTGTTAGCGATGTTCTGATTGACGAATCAACCGGCGATATATTTGTCACCGGGACATATCGATTTGATCTCCATGCAGGCCCGTTCTCACTAGCTGCGCAGCAACATCATGAGAGTGGAAATACCAGCGACATATTCGTAGCAAGGTGGTCTGGCGACAATTGGGCATGGATTGCTACTGCAGGGGGCCCAGACAATGATTGGGGTTCTTCGCTTGCGATGACGAATGACGGATCTTTGTACGTGGCCGGGGCTTTCCGCTCTAACATCTCAACCTTCGGTACGCATCAGCTATCAAATTCCGACACGACTCCGAGAACACTGACCACATCTCCCACGTCAGAGGCGTTTCTAGCAAGATTGGACCCTTCCAATGGGAACTGGATGTGGGTTTCCGGATTCGAGGGCCAGGCACACTCCGATTGGTCCGTCGCCATCGAGTCTAGTGTTTCAGGAGGAGTCTACGTCGCTGGAAATTATGCAAGCAACTCACTGGTTCATGATGGCAGGACTCTGATGTCTGGCTGGGGTGACGGGGGTCTGACCGACGCTTTCGTTGCAGAATTCAACTCAACAGGTGCCCTTCTTGCCTATTCGAGTGTTTTCGATCCCGATGCAAGTCTTGAGGTCAGCGATCTCGCCGTTACCACGGAGGGGCTGGTCCTCCTAGCTGGCCATTATATTGGTCAGGCAGCATATGCGGTACCGAATAAGACAGTCAATGAAGCACCGGGTTACTCAGAGGGTTTTGTGGCTGCATGGCAACCAGTCAACCAGACATGGATGTGGATGGCGTCAATCGGGGGCACCGGAAGTGACGAGATATACTCAATTTCCCAAGATGGTGATGGGGGAGCATACGTCCTCGCTCGCTCTTCTTCGCTAGTTACGTATTCTATCAATCCGGATAACTCATCGAGAATAGCCAGTCCGAATTCCGGCCTTCCCGGAACTACAGACGTCTTAGTTTCCAGAATCACTGGCCATGGAGACTGGCTTTGGACAACATCGGTGACCGGTGCCGGTAACGACGATGCGCATTCAATAGCCGCGATGAATGGGGGGGCCGTGGTTTCAGGGGGAACAGCCTCGATTACCATGACATTCGGGGCCCATGGCATCCAGAAGAGTGACGATCCCCTAAATATGGATCTGTGGATTGCTGGAATCGGAGACTCGGGGACGTGGAAGTGGGCTATGAACGCGGGAATGGCAAAGTGGCCCGAGGAAACTTCCCTCGATCATTCAAGAGGCGTATCCGCGTTAGGTGGTTCATTCTCCACCACCTATGTCGATTTTGATGATAGCAGAATATGGAACTGGGATAATGAAAGCACGTATCAGTGGCCTGATGCATTTTTCGCACTCCTCAATCACAATCCAAATCAAGATTGCACTGACGCTGATGGCGCATCAGACAATCCTGAATGTGATGATTTTGATGGCGGTTCCTCTAATGATGGCAATTCCGGTCAAGACGGATCCGGTGATGGAACGGGAGGAACTGACGCATCTGAAGACGTAGGGGAAACCTCGGAAGTTGGAGTATTTGGCATACTTGTTGTACTGCTGATCGTTGGCATGATAATCGTGATTATCCTAATTTCAAGAACTGAAGAAGAGTCAAGCGACGAATGACCAGTAAGCTTCTCTGATTTGTTGGTTGGCATCCATGCATGCGACTACGTCAGCAGGCCTCTGAGGCATTTCAGATGTACCGTCCAAGTGATCGATTATTGGTTGTATGTTGGACATGTTCACCACGCCCCAGCCGACTTGAGTGCATGGTGCGACTGGAGAAATTGGAAGCGTCCCAGTCGTCGGGTCCCATGTCGAGAAGCTTGGATACCATGCTGATAGATTCAATGCCTCTCGAAGATCTGAATTTGTAATTGATTGGAGCGAATTAGTGCTATTCACCAGGAAACCGCCTCTTTCCTCAGAGGCGCCTGACCCATTGTCCATCCCAGTTTCCCGTAGGGTCTCCAAGACCTCGCTCAATATCCCTGCAGTTCTCGGTGTCGCGAAAGAAGTCCCAGAAGTCACGTGATAGCCGTCAATATCATCGTGGTTAGGAAGGAGCTGGGTCCAATCCGCGGCTATATCGGGGTATGAGCCGCTCATGGTTTCCTTTTGATCATCATCTTCCTCAGCGTAGCCCGATATCCCGATCGACCACGGCGGTCCAGCCGTTGAATCTTGCACTGCTGGTGACGGCGTGTTGTCCGATGCGCCCGTGTGGATCTTGCCCTCATGGACGACCGCTACCTTGGTTGCATCTTCGATTCCCGGCACAGGTATGGAACCAATCGGTCCGAATGAGGTGGAGATGATATCAACAAGCGGCTGATTAGCGGCCGCTAGCACCGCTGCATCGCTGAAACCCTCTACGAAGAATATCACGGCATCCGGATTCGCATCGAGAACGGATCCAGTGACAGCGGTGCCATGTCCATCAGAGGGATCGTCAAGAATCGGTATGTCAGTCTCATCGTCCGGAGTTGTACCTATTATCCTGGTGCCCACAAACCAAACGATGTCCTGAGAAGTGATGTTGTCCCAGCACGTGGAGCGATCTGCTTCATATCTCTCTGTCCAACTCCCCTCTTGAGTAAGATTGCACCACATCGTAACTCCCAAACCATCTAGCAACCATTGCGGGTATGATTCATTCATTGCAAAGTGGACGTGATACACATTGATTCCCGTATCGATAGGGGCGACCACGCTGTAATGCCAAGCATCCTCGCCATCGGGTTCGACATCAAGTGCATCTTCGTCACTTCCAAAGCAACCACTGAGGGACATAGACATCATCAATACAGATACCACAATGGCCCATGATGATGCTCGCATAGTCGGGTCGAACCAACTCACCCCTGTATCTCTTTCGCGAGGTTGTATGCGGGAGATTCAAGAATGGGGCAGATTAAGGTCAATTGATGGCAGACCTCAAAATCATAGTCGCGACTGACGGGAAGAACCTCGAACTCGCACGTAGAGTCAGAGATATCGCGATGAGTAGGATGTGCGATTCTGAGATTATTGATCTCTCTACATATGAACTCCCGTTGTACACAAGCAAGACATCAAATGGCGATGCGAAGGAACTTAATTCGCTAATTCAGGCCCTCGAAGACTCTTCCCCCTGGTTCGTATTGCTTCCCGAGTATAATGGGGGATTGCCTCCAGTTTGGATAAATGCCCTAACTTGGCTGTCCGTCCAGCATGATGATTTCAGGAAGATGTTCAATAGAAGACGCGTAGCCATAGGCACAGCCAGTGGGGGGCACGGATGGAAAGCGCTTGCAGCCATGAGAGAGCAGTTCGCACACCTCGGATCAGACGTAGTTGGACGCTATCTCAGAGATGCAAAGGGAGCACCTGCCAAGGATGAGACGATTGAGGAAATTCTTGATCGTCTCGACCTCTGAACCCTCTAGCCAGTACGCGCTTTGATAGCATTGGGCTGACACGGTATAACGATTGAGATGCACAACATACGCGAGTTGAGGGCTGAATTCCCGATTCTGAGTAGGGTGCTCCCTAATGGAAAACCACTGGTATATTTCGACAACGCCGCGACAAGTCAGAAGCCCTCTTCAGTAATTGATGCAATGAGCGGTTTCTATGAGACATTCAATTCTAACGCTCATAGGGCGAACCACACTCTTGCAGATGAAGCAACAACCGCGCTTGAATCCGCAAGGTCTTCCATAGCTGCCTTCTTTGGAGCGGAACCATCCAATCTGATTTACACGAGCGGGACTACCGAGGCGATCAACCTGGTTGCTTATGCGTGGGCCCGCAGAAATCTCTCGGAAGGCGATGCAGTAGTTCTAACGGAAATGGAACACCACGCAGACATCGTTCCATGGCAGGAACTTTCGAAGGAGATTGGAATCGAAGTCAGATTCGTGCCACTTGATTTGGAAAAAATGGCCTTGGATATGGACGCCTTCCAGCATGCTCTCGATGGGGCCGAACTTGTTGGGATAGTACACACCAGCAATGTGCTGGGAATCAGGAATCCCATTGAGGATATCATACGCCTTTCCCATGAATCAGGAGCAAAAGTACTCGTTGACGCTGCCCAGGGCGCTGCCCATGAGAGAATCGATTTCATCAATCTCGGCGCTGATTTCGTTGCACTCTCAGCACACAAAATGGCCGGACCCACTGGAATCGGCGCACTATTAGCCACTGACGAGGTACTCTCGCAGTGCGGCCCCTTCCTTACCGGGGGCCAGATGATCAGATCCGTCTCGATAGAGGGGTCAAGCTACAGGGACGGTTCCGCGATGCTCGAGACGGGAACGCCCAGGATCGCTGAAGCCATCGGATGGGGTGCTGCAGTAGATTGGCTATCAAAGATCGATTTCAAGGAAATGCACGATCACATCAAACACCTCGCAATAACTGCATCCAATGGCATGAAAGAAATTGATGGAATCAGGGTATTCTCAGACCCAGTACGGCCTGAGAGCAGTGGAACAATATCATTCCTTCATGAGCGAATAACCAGTGATGACATGGCCATGTTGCTGGACGAGGGAGGCTTCGCCATACGGACCGGGCAGCACTGCGCACAACCACTTATGGACGCTCTCGGAGTACTTTCCACAAACCGGATATCCTTGTGGATATACAACACCGAAGAGGAAGTCAAATCCTTCCTCAGCCATCTCCGTATGATCTGTGAGCGATTCGGCTAGTGACTCGGAACCCTTGAAAGAAGCCGCCGATGTATCTGACCGATGGCCGAACGCACGTGGCCCGAGGCACTTGACAAAGTGGTCCAAGCTTTCGAGAACTGTTTCGATGCAATGGAGCGCTACGAACTCCTTTTCGAATACGCTGGCAATACCGAGATGACGCTGCCCCCCGATCATTGGAACGACGAGAACATGATACACGGCTGTCAGTCCAGAGCACATGTCGAATGCAGTGTTGACGAACTAGGATTATTCAGGATGAGGGGAGGAGCAGACGCTCAGATAGTCCAAGGATTGATGGAAATCACGAGAATCGCCGTCGACGGCTCATCTTGCGAGGATGTCGCAGCTTTGAATCCCGATTTCGTAGACGCAATGGGGTTCAGGTCAGCACTGACACCGAGCAGATCCAATGGATTCATGAACATGCTTGAAAGGGTCAGGAACGAGGCCAGAAGACTATCAGGGGAATTTGAATGAAAAGCGACGACCCTATTTTTGAGGCTCTCTCAGAAGTTGTAGACCCGGAGATGGGCATTTCAATCACAGAACTGGGGCTGATCTACGGAATCGAGAGAAAGCAAGGGCACGTCGAGGTGACTATGACTCTTACCAGCCCAGGATGCCCAGTGGCCCCGGAGATCATGGCTGCTGTGCACAGGGCAACTTTGTCCGTTGAAGATGTCGAATCAGTACATGTCAATCTGACATTTTCCCCTCTCTGGAATCCCAGAATACATGCCACGGAAGACGCCCAGATGGAACTCGGCGTCTTCTGACTTCAGCACAATCGACTTTCAGCAGCCCTCACTGTGTTCGTCATCAACATAGAGATGGTCATGGGCCCAACGCCACCCGGGACCGGGGTAATCCATTTCGCGTATTCCGACGCGCCCTCATCAACATCTCCAATCAGCTTAGAGCCCCCCTCGCTCTTAACTCGATTAATACCGACATCTATCACTATTGCTCCATCCTTTACCCATTCTCTTGGAACCATGCCAGGCCTGCCAACGGCTGCAATTAAGACATCGGAATCCCTGCACAGCAACTCTAGTTCCTTGCTTCTAGAGTGTGCTATCGTGACTGTCGCATCTATGCCTCTCTGAGCCAGTAGGAGTGCTGCCGGCATGCCTACAATCCGAGAGCGCCCGATTACAAGGGCCTTCTTGCCTGCAAGACTCTCTCCTGTCGATTCCAGCATCCTCATTATTCCCGATGGAGTACAAGGCAGCATCCCATCAGTCTTTCCAGTCACGATACGTCCAAGATTGATCGGATGAAAACCGTCTACATCCTTGTCAGGGCGTATCATCTCAGTTATTCCGATCTCGTCAAAACTTGAAGGAAGGGGGCTCTGAACCAGGATCCCATCAACGTCTTGATCATCATTCAGCTCCTGAATAAGAGAAACCAGATCATCCTGGACCGAATCCCCGGGGAGATCGTACCGCGTACTTCTGATACCAATCCTCTTGCACGCTCTCTCCTTGTTTCTCACATATACGTGACTTGCAGGATCATCGCCAACGATAACGACTACTAGATGCGGGGCTCGTGACGACGAGACCATCCGGGACACACGGGATTTCAACTCCTCTTCAATCTCCGCGCCGAGACGCTTGCCGTCGATTATCCTTGCAACCACGAGACTCCGTGTAAGCATCGCTGCTTGACTGTTGTCGCTGAGCCCCAGGAGGGAATTGAACCCCCGACCGCTGGATTACAAATCCAGTGCTCTACCAGCTGAGCTACTGAGGCGTGTGCTGCGGTATGACACGCCACGCTTGAAGCCTCCTCAAGATATTTGGGAGATGTTGAAGCATGGAGGCGGGACAGGGGAGTCCATGCGGAGTATGTCCTCGGACTGGAATATCCTTATTTCGGGGTGGGCCTGTACGCTCATTGGTACTGGAATCATCTTCACAATGTCTGAACCAACAGGCCTTTTGGTTGGGACCCCCCTTCTTATCGCGGGTTTTCCCCTTCTGCTCGTAGCCCTGTCGAGGGGGCGTCAACTATCCGGGAAACAGGCAGATCCGAACTGGTCCCCCTCTCCTGAATCCCTGCCTGATGCGGGTCGAGTCATGTACAGGGTGGATACCTCCCTTGACGAACCAATTCGTACATCCATACTCTGCGGCGCATGTGGCGAGGTGGACTGGGTCGAGGGCAAAAAGCCACTACGTCACATCTGTACCGGCTGTGGAATACTTCTCTGGAATGAGGAGGAGGAGTAGTATCTCCCCGGCAAGCGTCAAGTGAGGCCCCTTCCTCGCACACATATGCCCGCACTAGAAAACCGTGAGAGACGCATCCTCGCTCTACTCAGGGAATCCGGCGGCGTTGCCCTTGGGGTGCAAGACCTCCTCGATCAAACAGGTTGGACCGACCAGGCACACGTAGTCGGAGCAGCGATGGGCTTAGTTGAGAAGGAATACGCATCTGTCAAGGAAGACGAATCGAGGAAAGTCCGTCTCGGCTCAGAAGGAATCATGGCCTTGCAAGAGGGCCTCCTCGAGAAGAGGCTGATGGACTGGTTAACATCTGTTGAACCAGAGCAAAGGACGATGGCAGCGCTCTCTGCTGCCTTCGACAAATCCGAGTCAGGGCCGGGAGTGGGCCTCCTGAGGGGCCTCGGTGCAGTAATCGAATCCGGCGCACTCGTCTTCTCAGACCAAAACCGCGCCGAGCAAGAGATAGGGCGCAGGATGGAGTTCATACAAAGCATCGCTGACACGCATCTACTGGTCACCGATTCAAACAAGGACATAGTGGCCCACTTCACCAATCGACGAGACCTCATTGAGGTGGAGAACTCAATCACAAGATCGTGGAAGGCATCTCAAGCAGGCCTAGATTTGAATCCTGAGAACCTTGTCCAGTCGGAGCAAATCGGCGAATTGACCCCGGATATCCTTCAGGGTGAGTCTTGGAGGGACAAGGAATTCAAGCCATTCGACATACACGCACCTGCACCAATTCCTCTCGGTGGAAGGCCGCACCCTCTTCAATCGCTAATCGATCGGATAAGAGCCGTGTTTCTTGAGATGGGATTCTCAGAAATAACCGGAAATTACGTTCAATCTGCAGGATGGAACATGGATGCCCTATTCATCCCGCAAGATCACCCTGCAAGAACTATGCAAGATACCTTCTACCTGGCCGAGCCAGAAACAATAGAAGTCGATGAGCATCATCTTCGCCAATGGGCAGATGTCCATGAGAGCGGCGGAAGCACAACTTCTCAGGGGTGGGGAGGTTCTTTCGATGCCAATGAGTCCAAGAAGGCCCTATTGAGGACGCATACAACTGTGAACACAGTGAGGCACATCGCGGACCACCCATCTAAACCCAGTAGGGTCTTCGGAGTGGGTAGAGTCTTCCGACAGGAGACCATTGACCGGACCCACCTCCCCGAATTTCATCAGATAGAGGGGATCATACACGAGGAGAAAGCAAGCCTGCCGATGCTCATCACGACACTGAGAACATTTTATTCCAAAATGGGCTACTCCGACGTACGCGTACGACCCGCATACTTCCCTTACACTGAACCAAGCATTGAGGTTGAGATTCTATGGAGAGGTAAATGGCTAGAGCTGGGAGGGGCAGGGATATTTCGCCCAGAAGTGACTCAGCCACTTGGCACAGATTGGCCAGTTTGCGCGTGGGGGATGGGTCTGGAGAGACTCGCTATGCTGATCCTTGGACTCGAAGACATAAGAGAGCTTTACCAGCCGGATCTTGAGATACTCTCGAAAATGCCCTTGCTCTAACCATCTCTAGGAGGTCGAAGAATCATCTTCGTCTGAGGAGTAGGTGCATGATCCGTCATCTTCCGTAGCAGATGAATCGTAGTTATCTGCTTCTTCATCTGTACAGCCCCTCACTTCAGACGATTCTAGCCATGTTGCTTCTACATCTTCGATTTGAGAAAATTCCCCGCACTCAATCGAAAGGCGGATGGTCACGGTTCCAACATCCCCCTCTATGTCCTCATGAAATCGCCCATCTTCTGCGACGTTCACTGGCAGGGAGCCGCTACTACCTCCTACCTCCTGCCAGGTCATGCTACAGGCTGAGAGGTTCTCATAGACGACAGTGCCCGAGAGGGTTACGCTCTGTCCTTCCTCTACAGCAAGTGGATCGGCAACCAGTATTTCTGGCCCTACCGGCGCAGGGAGAACCGTGAAATTACCGCTCCATGTCCCGCTCTGACCCTCTTTGTCAGTGACCTCGACCTCGACAAGCCTGACGCCTGGTTCGGTGGTAGGGAGGTTTAGCTGTAGGATGCCATATTCATCGATTACAAAGGCCTCTGTGGAGGAACCATCTATTCTGACGTCCGCCTTCACAGACATAAGGTCCTCATCAGAAACGCTCAGCAGAATCAGTCCTATACCGCCCTGTGGGAACTCCGAGCCAGAGGAACCAGCGACCACGGGGGCTTCATCGCCACGATCATCTTGTTCCGTCGAAAGATCCAACATCAGCATCCCAGTGAGGACGCTAAGAAACATTATTCCAGCCAACATCAGGCTTTGCGCTCTTTGTCCCATAATCCCGGTAGGATACAAATGCCATATTAAATTCAAGTTGATATCATTGAATCCATTGAGAAAACTCGCCAAGGACGTCCCGGCGAAGACTCATCACTCATTCACGAGTTTTACTATATCGTCCAAGAATAATCCTGGATCCCACATTATCCCGCCCCATGCTATTCGCTTGTCACCGCTCTTGTCGATGATGAACGTAGTAGTCGTGTGACCGACACCGTATTCACCTAGCGATTCTCCATGGGGGTCAGTCTCTTCAATCGAGGTATCGGAATCCTCTGGAACACAACTTAGCCAGTCGCCGCCAGGACGCTTCCAACCTTCGTCGCACATGCAATGAGCGCCGCTACCTTTGCCCATGACCCATCCATGGCCATTGCAGTCTATCCCCGGTGGCAGGTGGCTGATATTCGAGCCACTAGGTGCGAAAGCGAGATGGGTGTTGGAGCCGAACCCAATGTTGTCCAGGGAGATGTTGGTTTTCACCCACTCCCAGCCTACATC
>DAVB01000047.1:0-22146 GCA_002505455.1 Euryarchaeota archaeon UBA52
CAAATCCCGGCTCGTGCTCCACAATTTATCCCATTATCGCGTTCAACGCAAACAACAGACCCATTACCAGTGCGAAACTAATCACCATGACATTGAAGTCTTCGGCCTTATTGGGCCAATCTTCTCCGGCGTATGTCATTCCATCTTCGATTCCTTCAGGCCTTAGTCTGTAGTAACTGTACAAGACGAGCAGCAGAGCAAGTGGTCCTGCAACTGCATCCTGTATGCTGGCATCTGTGATGACTCTTCGAGCTTCATCGCCTGCTGATGCATATCCGACATAATTCTGAATCGTTACGGCCAGCAGAGCGAAAATTCCCGGGTGGATAATGGCCCACTTACCGCTAGCTCCATCCAAGATGGTCAGGATAGTCCATAGGAAATACACCAGAAATAAGCTGCCACTAACAGCCACAGTCACATTGGAAGGCGCGCCTAGGCCATGTGCAAGAGCCCCGGGCTCTACGAGATCGCTGACCGATTCTGGACTCAATAGAGCTCGGAAGCAGTAGTAGCCGCCCATCAGCGCTACAAGAGATAGCGAGATCAGAGCAGGCATGTCCTTGATATTCTGCCCAGGGGAGAAATCTGAGAGTCCGTCATCCACCTCATCTTCGCCCTTCAACAAGAAGTAAGCCGCCGTGTAAGCAACCAGAAGAATGGGCGTAACATACTTTGGAGTCTCCGAAGAGTCTAGGTCGTCGCCCCAGTATAGCCAGAGTACGGCCGTCATTGTAGCAAGGCCCATCATGACGGGGATCATCGTACTCCACTTACCCTTAGCACCCTCATTCAGAATGATGCCAGTGGAGATGAAGATACCGAACATGAGTACGCCGTTGAAAGCGGTCTCAGGCCCCCCATTGCCCCATGAGTTCATTCCCTCGGATGTGTCATTGGAAAGAATTGTGAAACAATCGGCACCGCCGGTCACATAGCAGTCAGCGAAGAACATGAAATTCAGCGCGTAGATCAGGGATACAATCGCAGTGAAAGACAACAGTACAGCGGCAGGCGTGGATTTGACTCTAAGAAATCCCATACAAAGAACAATGAAAGGCGATTTAAAATTGTATAGTGTATATTGAAGATGGATTCTTTTGGTTCAATCATCCAGTCGCGCATATGTCGCCTGGGCGACTGCAACTTTACGACCTGTCGTATCGATTAGATCCGCTTCTGCTACACATAGGCGTTTTCCGGATCTTATCACTCTAGCATGGCATATTGCATCTGTCAAACAGGGCCTCAAGAACCTGATATTAAAGTCGGTAGTGGCGACTTTCTCATCCGACCCTATCTCTGTGAGTATTGCCCAGCAGGTTACTGAATCTGCTATGGTGGCCAGAATGCCGCCATGCATTGTCTGGTATATTCCGTCCCATTCAACTCTTCTCGGGACCCTTGCATCGCATTCTCCTCGATCCAATCGCAATATCTCAAGATTCAGGGTGTGCATCATCGGCACCGAGTTAACTCTGGCCATCATCGCATCGACTTCTTCCTTACTCAGTGTATCTGTTTCCACCATGGTACGTTCCCTCACCCTATTCTATCCTATCTTCCTCTGGGCTCCAATGCATCTCATAATGCATTCCAATATGCTCGATCTCGAAAGGTTCGGATTTTATCTTGAAGCCTTTGCGTTGGTACATTGAGACAGCCTTTATTCTAGCATTGCACCATATTCCTGTATTCAATTTAGCAGCATAATTCTGTAGCATGCCGACAATACTGGAGCCGATGCCCCTGTTCCTATATCCCGAATCGACAGCCATTCCCCTTATCCTTAGGTTGGCTTCATCCTTGGGATCGTATTGTAGTGTCGCACAGCCGATCATTTTCCCACCATTGAACGCCCCGATGAATTTCGTTCTCACATCCTCATCTATACCAGGATATCTTGCAGTCTCACGAGGCATGCCCTCCCTGAGAACTCTAAATCTTAGGTCGAGGTGGTCGGCATCGGGTTTTCCGACCCACTTGAATACCACACTCATGCTTCGTCATTCGGACTCGTTCATATCAGACATCCGGGTAACTGCTTTGGTCAATGCAACTGTTTCTCGTCCTTCGCCAACGGTGTTGAGGAAGAACCAACCAATGTTTAGCAATGCAGTGGCCATCACAAGGCCGCATGCGGATCCGATCACTATATTTCCGTCAGAGGCGGTCAAACCGGCGGCTAGGCTGACGGTCATAACGAGGACAAACCAGACCCGGGATGCCTCACTAGGCGTCTTGCGGCCTTTGTGGTCGTGAAGAGGGGCCAGTAGGTCTCGCACGTACTTGTCTAGGTGTGTACCCGTATGAATGCCCGTTAGGCGCCGGTAACCCGTGGAATCATGAAGTAGCCCTGTGATCGAGAGTCATGGAGGAGGGTGTCGGCTGGGTTGGCCCGGGTATTTTCGGGTTGGTTATCATGGTTGATGTGCTTGTCATCGGATGGGCTCCCGATGGGCCTTGGAATGATGATTCGTTCTCTCTCGGGATCCTAGGGGTGATTGGTGTTGCTGCGCTCTATCTCAGTTGGTATCGTTGGAAATTCAAGCAGAAGGGGGTTGTTCCATGGTTGAGGCTTTGGAAGGACGTTCGGGGTGGTGGCACGAAAGTGACGATTGTTGGAATCGTAGTGATGTTTGGCACGTGGTCCCTGTATGCCTCTAGCCCCTTCCCGCCCGCAGGAGGCCTGATACTGAATCTGATAGGTGCGCTGATGATCTTGCAGGGGACATATGCAATACTCAGTTCAGGGTATCTTAGCGACTCCTAATCACCTAGCACCTGGCTTCCAGAATTGAAGTGGTTCTGGGTTTCTTCCTTCCATTGCCCTGTAGGCCAGATGATCTGCACGTTCGTTCCAACGGTGCCCCCTATGTGCCCTGACGTGCTCGATTGAAAGAGGCCTGGCAGATTCGCATTCAATCCACAGCTCCCTCACTCTATTCGCGATTTCTTTGTTGGTCTTGGGCTTCCACGCCCCCGTCGCTAAGTTAGATGCGTATGATGAGTCTGATCTTATCCTTGCAGGGCTCTCTTCTCCGTTTATCAGTAACCATCTGAGTGCATGGGCAATCGCAGAGAGTTCGGCGGTATTGTTGGATCCGACAGAAGCGCCGATGTACCCTTCTATATCTGGGTCAGTGATAACTCTCCCGCTAATCTCTTCCATCACTTCACCCTGACCGCGTCCAGTGCCAGAATCTCCGGATACTATGCAGACGCCCCAACCCGCTATCGTATCCTTCGTTACATTCCTGTTATCTCCGCATGATCCATCCACATACAGGTGGATTAGAGACATGCATCAATCACCGATAAGAGATCTATATTCCTGAGCATCTAGGAGTTTAGAGGGTTCTTCAGATTCTAATCTGATTTTACATATCCAACCATTGCCATATGGATCTTCATTTATGGCCTCAGGAGTTGTTTCGAGTTCTTCGTTTACTTCAACTACTTCTCCTGAAATTGGAGCGTATATTTCAGATACGGATTTCACCGATTCGACGCTTGCGAAAGCCTCCATAGATCTGACCTGGTCGCCGACCATTGGCAATTCAACCCAGACAACGTCCGTCAAGGCATCTTGCGCATAATCAGTGATTCCAATCGTGGCCACACCATCAGAGACCCTCATCCATTCATGCTCTTCGGTATAGCTCAGATCCTCCGGGATAGAAGACATCGGACCCCTACGGAAGCCGGAGGGGAGTCAAGTTTTCGCTTAGTCATTCAGATTCTTCTGTTCCAAGGCCGACCTCTAACTTGGCCCATGCGTCTGACATCTTTCCAATGTCGTCAGAATCCATCCTCTCACCTTCTAGACGGTTCCACATATCTACTTCAGACTCATTCGAGAAGAATGAATGTAGTTGTTTCTGTAAGGGGATGGGCTTTTTGATCCTCAGTGCCCAGCAGGCATACATCGAAAGGATGGCGATGAAGAGAATTGCAGTTACAACCAACATATCAGAGGTACAATCTGATTCGCAATGAACGGTCGATAGAAAGCCGCTTCGCAAGCCGAGTGCGACTATGAGGAGGAGTGATGCAGAGAAGCCGAAAAGAACGCGAGAGGCTCGATCCGCGGGCGTGTCCATATGGCTATCAGAGCGGATGATAGGCTCTCAAGCAATAAGGTCAGTAGGTCTCACGGACCAACTTATGCACCTTGTACGGCAAAAGTGCACGATTGACGGGCGTGACTTCGAGAATTCTAGCGTCGTCTCTTCTACGAATGTCTTGGAGAAGTGGATGTCGAGATTTCTTGTGTAATGTCAGAACGGTTGGCATGTCGAATTCTAGAGCGGCGCGAACTGTTTCGACGAAGGCCTCGGATTCGACGGAGAATTTTCCAATCTCATCGATAACCAGCATCTCGCATGACTCGACCGTTCGCTCGATCGCAGGAACAGCAACCTTGTCGAGTCCCGTGGGGTCGATTCCCATCCCAAGGATTGTGTGCCTAGAGTCGATGTCCTTGTGTGCTATGACTGCTCTGTCTCCAGTGATTATGTCAACGCACTCGAAGCCAACTCTGACTCCATCCTCAAGAATAGGCTCTGTTCTCATACCTCCGATGATCGGACGATCCTGAGAGCGTTCGTTCCGTGTTCTTCGTTCCTCGGTTCTCTCGCTAATCATCATCTCAACGACTTTCTCTAGAACGGCGGACTTGCCTGATTTTGGCAATCCAGTGATACCTATTTTTGGATGAATTCCCATCTATTGAATCTCCTCACAACTCGGCTACGCTAAACAGTATGTCTTCAATTAGAGAGGATATAGGAATTAACATCTTGCATCAACTCTGATAATACGAATTCGAGAATCTGCTCCATAAACTCAATTTTTAGAGGGGTTCAACGGACATCGTTGATTGTGAATTTTCCGAATGCGAATTCAATTAATTGTTCATTCTGAATGAGGTGCGCAAAAGCCTCGTCAACCTCCTCTTCTGAGATTCCCCCTGGAATCAATTCTTCCATTACTTCCTCCCAACTGATGCTATCAGACCCTTCGGTGTGAGCATGCTCGGCCAGATCTAAGATTCTCGCAGCAATGATTGCAAGAAGCGGGTCATCATCAGTCACTTCCTGTGGGAGGATAGGGGTGGCTCGACCTGCTTCATCGAGAATTTCCCCAATTTTCTGATTTCCTGATTCTTCCGCGTCGTATATGTCGAATAGATTTCTCTGAAAGGGATCGCTCTGAGTCAATACATTGGCTTCTTGGGTTCTCCCAAGTTGCCTTGCAATATCTTCTACTCTTCGAAGTCTCTGCTCTAATCGCATTTTCTCTCTGCCAAGATGTGAGGATGCTAATTCGAGTTGTTCTGTGGCGCATCTGTCTAGCCATCGATCAAGACTCCATTCCGGATCTATTCTGAGCATCGTATCGCATAGCATAGCCACTGAATTCGGCAAACCGGCTATATCGATGGGAGACTTCCCATCAGCAGATCCGCCCTCACCCATGAGATGCTACTTCTGCATGGACGTCTATGAACAATGTGCATGATATCCTCTACTGTTTTTCAGGGGTTGCTTGATGAAGGGCTTCATTCTGGGAGACACGATGTCCGCGTATCGCATCGTCGCACTTCCAGGGGATGGGACTGGTCGAGAAGTGATGCGAGAGGCGCTAAAAGTACTAGATGTAATTCAAAAATACGGGCCAGTGGACTTTGATATTAGGGAGATCCCTTGTGGCGGCCAGTACTATCTCGAAACGGGTAAACAATGGCCGGAAGGGTCGTTTGAAATATGTCGCGATCATAGCGACGCCATTCTCCTTGGTGCCATTGGTTGGCCAGATGCAAGGCTCCCCAATGGGGACGTGGCGGGTGGAGAAGTCATTCTTGGTCTTAGATCGGGTCTCGATCTATACGCAAACGTTCGCCCTGTGAAACTCTACGAGGGGATCCTTCACAAAGTGCATGGAGTGCATAAGAAAGTCTGGGATTCTTCCCTTGTCGACCTAGTAATGGTACGTGAAAATACAGAGGGTTTGTACCATTCCCTTCTGAGGAGGATGGCTCAATCTGCGATAGGGGAAAAGGACGAGAAGCTCGTCATTGAAAGGTTCCCTGGGCTCGAGGGCGAGGTTAGGTGGGACCCTCGGCCGATATCGAGAACAGGGAGTGAGCGAATCCACAGATTCTGTTTCGACCTTGCAGAGCGCCGGGCGAATAAGCTAGGGAGATCGCAGAGCGTGACTTGTGTGGATAAGTCGAATGTGCTCCGCGGATGTCAGTTATTCCGTGCCATATTCAGGGAAATCTCCGATCAATATCCAGATGTTGATGCTAAAGAGGCCTACATAGACGCCTTCACAATGTGGTTGGTTCGAGATCCTGAAGATCTCGATGTCGTTGTTCTACCGAACATGTTTGGGGATATAGCCACCGATCTAGCATCAGTGCTACAGGGAGGCATGGGGATGGCGGCGTCGGCAAATCTTGGGGATCGTCATATGTTGTTCGAACCCGTTCATGGATCTGCTCCCAAGCATGCGGGGAAGAATATAGTGAACCCGGTGGCGATGCTCTCGTCTCTGCAATTAATGTTGGAAAACTTAGCTATTCGGCATTCAGATGAGGGTCTGGATGTATGTGGAAATATACTGCAAGAAGCAATCTCAGATGTGCTTTCGTCTGATGGTCCGAAGACCTATGATATCGGTGGTTCGTCTGCTACATCAGAAGTAGGTGATGCTGTGGCTTCTAGAGTCCGGGAGCTACTGAAAACAGAGTTCGATTAGCCGTCTTGACCGAAGGATGTTGAGGATGCTTTTCCCATTGTGTCAATGGCATCTATCAGAATCGTTGTATTATCCCATTGGGAGTCGGGTGCTGATAGGTTTCCCAAAGCAATTTTGATCATTTCTCTGAAGGCACGAGAGATGTCATCCACAATGGTCACAGTTGCGGTTCTTGCTGTTCTGGAAAGAGGGTTCAAATCTACCACAAGCACTTGTTTTCCCATCTGAATTAGGGCTTCGCAGCGATCTCCGTCCTCGAGCGGTACGAGTACTGTGTCAGCGGCGTGTATTCCTTGGCTGCAACATTTGGCCCTTGGGCCCTCCAAACCAGGTATATGGGCATCGGGACTCATGCCGAGTATCTCGACGTCGGCGACCATTTGAGGCCATGCTTCTGGGGAGATTCCATCAAGGGGGCTATCAGAAGCAACTTCATTCTTCATCAGATTCAATGTCTGGGAAAGGAGGTTCATTCTCGAGTCTGTCCTGTAGAATATATTGATCTCGATCCTGCAGCCAATCAGAGCAGCCAGCTTCACTGCATCTCTGCCAGCAAGGACCGTTGAGTTTCCATTCAGAGAAATCACAGGACGATGTGCAGCAGCAAGACGGTTTACAGATTCCCTTGCTGCTCTTTTGGCTGAAGGAATGGTGCGTTCGCCGAGAAGGTAGTCGAATGCTTCGCCCCTTCCATGTGCGATTAAGGCGGAGTCTGCTAACAGGCCCTTCTTATGTGCATCGACAATCTTCTGCCTAGACAGTAGCGAGTCTCTTCTAGGATGGCCTTCATGAATGGTCATCTACCTGCCTCCATGAGCATTGTCATATCAATTGGGGCGGAATCCATTGTGAGTGCTCCCGAGGATACGACATCCATCTTTGAATACGCCCACTTGTGCAGTTCATCAATTCTCACACCACCGGAGCCCTCTAACACTAATCCGTTTCGGAGGCCCTCTGTTTCCAATCGACATGCGACATCACAGGATCCCTCGGGCCCCAAGTTATCTAGCAACAGTGTCAGAAGATTGGTATTCCCGTCTTTTTGTAGCCTATTTTGCCATGCTCCTGCAACGGAAAGTGCGTGTTCCATTGAGACGACTTCAACAACACAAAAGTCAGGAATGTGGGTTGCATCGGAAATTTGCTCAGTGAGGATGAGGGGGTAAAGTGCCAAGTCGTTTTCTTTGATCATCAGTGCATCAGCACGAGATAATCTGTGAGTCAATCCGCCGCCGACATGTACGGCCCACTTATCGAGTACGCCCCAGAGTGTTTTTCTGGTTGCTGCAATGGCTACCTCATCAAGGATTTTCACCCATCTGGATGTCTTGGTGGCGATTCCGCTCATCCTAGTTATCAAATTCATCGCAGTTCGCTCGACCGACAAGATTTCATCTCCATCTGCTTCTATTGTCAGTATTGCATCTCCAACTTGAAATTCATCGCCCTCAGAAATATTCCATTTCAAATTTGGATTGCGGCAATTCTTGGTGAAAAGATAGTTCAAGACTGGTTGGCCGGCGAGTATGCCCGGTTCCTTAGCGATTATTTTTGCAACTGTACGCATATCGAGGGGGGTCATCGGCCAAGATGGGTCATCATCCATCAAGGTCTTCGTCCAGCGATCAATGGATTCGATGAATCGTGTCGTGGGTACATCGGTCCACAGCAAATGGGACCTGTCGTGGGGTAGACCCATGCTTGTGCGTCTAAGAGGGGCTAATTTAACCGTCCTAGGGGCGTGTTCGTCTCATTTTTCATTAGGCCAAGATTGGAGCAGCGGCCATCACCGCTATCGCGAAAGACGCGTAACTTCCAATCAAGAACACTAGTATCTGTCCTGCATTCATGACGTGTCTGTAAAAGCGAGGATACTATGAAGGGATGTATTTTATTCCCTTCGTGTCTTAAATATCCCTGTATTTCTACGAGCTTTTTCAAAAATTCAATTTTCCAAAACATCGCCTGCAATCGTTGCGGCTCCAAGACATGCAAGGATGTCGTCTGCAGTTGCTTTGGCGGTACTCAAAGAGCCGGCCTTTACTGTGATGATGGCCTCAATTGAGGTTTCATCGTGGACGAAATCAACATTAAACGCGTCTGGGTCATCTGGTTCTATCGACTGTATGGCTCTCTTGATTTTGCCTGGATCGCCTGACCATCTGATCTCGATAGTTGACTCCATGGCCCCCGGAAGACGTGATTATGCTTTGAGGCATCGGAGAATTGACCGATGACCACTTCAACCCTGATACGTCCGCCTTGTCGTGGCACGGGAGCTCATTAGGCTGGAGGACGTGCACCGTTCTTTTGGTCCGGTGACTGTTCTAGAGGGGGTAAACGTCAGAATCGACGAAGGGGATAGAATTGGAATCGTTGGACATAATGGTGCTGGTAAAACAACACTACTGAGGACCATTTCTGAACAGGATCAAGATATCGGTGAGATATCATTTGCTCCCGGTCTTCGAATCGCATTTCTAACGCAAGTCAGAGATATCAACGACGGCGCTACACTGGAAGAAGAGTTGGGGCGGAAAGGTCGACAATTCGAAGAGATCGATGAAGAGCTTTCTAAGATCGAAGCAAAAATGGCTGATCCGTCTTTCTATGAAGGAAATTGGCAGGCGGATATCGACCGCTATCAGGAATTGCAGAGTATGAATGCGAAAAGTGGAGGTTCGAACGTAGCAAGTCACGCACAGGAGATCCTGCGAGCTCTTGATCTCTCACAGCATCCCATGGAAACGCCTCTTGACTCTCTTTCAGGAGGGGAGCGGGCTAAGGTTGCTCTTGCTCGCCAACTTGTTGGGCTTTCCGAAATCGAGGTATTCTTTCTAGACGAGCCGACAAATCACCTCGACTTGGAAACGTTGGATTGGCTTGAGCGTTTTCTGCTTGATTTCAAGGGCGCCATAGTTGTGGTCAGCCATGACCGGTATTTTCTCGATCGTATCTGTAATGCTGTTCTGGAAGTCCAAGATGCACATGTCAGGGGATATAGCGGGAACTACACATCGTATCTTAAGCAGAAAGAGCTCTTTCTACAGACTCTTGAAGATCGAATTAAGAAAACTCAGAAAGAATTGCGTCGGTTGAAGGGTGCTGTTCAGTCTATGAAGTCGGCCAACAAATACGACAAATCGATCTCACAGAAGCATGTGATGATCAACCGTGCTCAGCGTGAGTTGAAATGGCTCCGTTCTTTGAAGCCTAAATCAAGACGTGCATTGAAATTCACATTGGAATCAAGTGAGAAATCAAGTCTCGAAGTTCTGGATATTGCAAATGGGACATTGCTTTTCGATGGACTTCAGAGGCCCATCTTCAAGTCGGTCGAAGCTAGTGTTAGAAGAGGTCAGAAGATAGGCGTAGTTGGTGGAAACGGAGTAGGGAAGACAACCCTCCTCAGAACAATAATGGGTGAAATCAAACTGGATTCTGGGAAAATCGATGTCAGGCCCGGTGTGCAGATTGGCTACTTTCATCAGGATCACCGGTCTCTTGACTTTGGGTTGACTCCGGTTGAACAGATACGCTCCCTGAAACCAAGAATGGAATACGGGGACATACGGGCCATGTTGGGGCAGTTCCAATTCACAAAGGATATGGTTAGTACCAAATTGAAGGCACTGAGCGGAGGTGAGAGGGCGCGGATAGCACTGCTAAAGCTCCTTCTTGAAGAGAATAATCTTCTCCTGCTAGATGAGCCCACCAATCATTTGGACACAGATGCAAAAGAAGCCTTGGAAGGGGCCCTGGATGATTATGATGGCAGCATAATCACAGTTAGTCATGATAGGTGGTTCTTGGACAGGGTTTGCGATACTATCTGGGAGCTTCCGGGTGATGGGCGTATTATTGTCTGGCCGGGAAACTACACTCATTATTTGGAGAGGGTGCGCGCTCGGAAAAAATAGCCGATTTAACGGATAATTCTCTACAAATAATCGGAAATTTTAGCCTGGATCATTCTTTTTGCAAACCATGATTCCATCACTTCCCGTGGGGAAGACGCTTCCATGGCTATAGTGAAAATTGCATCATTTAACGTATCGAATTTCTGAGGGGTTGCGTTCAATGCCTCTCTACAGGCCTCTCGGATGAGCCAGACGCCAACAGGCGCCCAATAACCGGGCCCTATATCCCTCCATATGAATGCAGATCCTGATTTTCGTGTGGATTTGAAATGCTCTAGGACCGCTAGTCGTGCTGCGTAATACGCTCCAGTGACATTGTCAGCATACTTGGTTCTAGGACGTTGATCTTCCCAGTCGGAGGACACGTTCCCATGGCTGGACCACAATGAACCCTTCATCCACGCCTCGGACATCTGGAAAGCCCATGATCCAGGTGCAGTGATTATCCAGAAGCGGTTATCCAGGTACTCTGAACGATGCAAGTGAATTTTGTCAAGCGAAGAATAATCAAGAATTTGCCTCCAGATTCGATCTCCTAACGCGCTGTCTGTTGCTGTGATGGACCACCTAGTAGGTACCAGTCGTCTTTGCTCATCTTTTCCAAGAAGGCCGGAAGACAACAATCTGGAAAGATGTGCCTCGCCGACTCCATTCATTGAGAGTTCATCCATCGCGTCGGTGGCTAGAAGATCTGTCTCCTCGACGATAGCGTCAACTTTCCTAGAGATTCTAGCATGTCCGATTACTTCTAGATCCTCGATTATTCCACTTGGACCGAGTGGTCTGCTCATGGAGTCGAAAGTCAGGGGCATGCTCAAATCGACCGGTCCTCTAAACCCGATTCCGATTTCGACTTCTTTCTCGGCCATTGCAATTTCTTGTGTTGCAGCTAGGACTCTCCCCGGGTTTTTTGCTTCCCAGACTTTGGATGATTGGCCTCCTGTGACTAAGCCTGCATGTCTCGTTGCAACTTCTTCAATAGGGCGGCCATAGAGTTGCGCAGGATCTGAGATTGGAGTAGCGTTGTCCTTTGACCAAATCGTGGATGGGCCTACTCTAACATCTGGGTATCCGTGTCTTCCGACAAATACCTGAGGAGGGGAAGGGCCTTCAATTCGGTCAGCTATTCGTGGTTTCATCGGCTGGAACTTGTTTCTAACCTCAAGAAGCAAGGGACATGGATCTAACCCGCAGAGCGATTTCTTCCCTCTGCAGTCAATACACTCGGGGAACACTGACCTGTAATCATTATCGAGCGTTCTTAGCGATAATGGCGGTGAGGCGTTCATATCCCCCAATGTCGGTTTGCGTTGGGGTCATCGTCTTCGTTCCTCAGAGAGTCAACTACAACTCTCAGCAGGTAATAAAAGACGACTGACATGAATGGAAGTCCCCAATCATCAACCACTGTTGAGACTGATGGCTGGTAATTGGGCCACTCCTGCAAAAGATCGACAGTGGCGTTGATGAATGCATAAGAGACTAGTCCTAATCCTATCATAAGGATTGATTGCCCGCGGAATGTGCCCTCTTTCCATCTGAGTACCCCTAGTGAAAGTGAGAAGCAAACTCCTGCTATAACCAGCCACTGTAGAGCCTCGTCGATGGCTCTGGCCCATATCCAAACCGTTGATCTATCGCCGTAAGCGACATTATCCGTAAACACGTCAAATGCAGCGAGTATGCTGAATAGGACAGAAACTACCGAAACTGCCCATAACAGGGATGAGAATAGCCCTCCGGATGCGCTGCTACGCATGTCATCAAAGAGTCGTTCGAGTTGTTGCTCCCATCCGAGTCCTTTGGCAAGAATCCATGCGCCTATGATAAGGGGCAGCGAACCTATCACGATGTTACCGTATTTCGGTACGATGAGGCCCAGTCCAAGTATCAGAAGGAATGTTGCAATTGGTACGAGGAGCCTTGCTCTCCACCGAGGGTCTTCTATTGCCTTTGCAATGTAATAGTAGGTACTCTCGATTCCCTTGGACTGTCTGACAATAATCTTCTCGATATGATCGATACGAACTCTCGAAGAGATGATCGGAAGTGAGGCTTCATCTTCAGCACCGTCTGTTACGAGGACCGCGGTATCGGGTTGAAAGAGACGGATGACTTCATCCAGTTGGCTTGCAATCGCTCGATCGCTTCTAGGCCCCACTCGCACGTCTCCCGTGAGGATTGCGACTTCGACGCCATCGTTTGATTCTGATTTTTCAACTAATCTATCGTGATGGTGCAGTGCTCCCATGATCGCGTTTGTATCGCTCTCTTCAGGGTCTGCGATTCCGAGTCTCAAGGCTGCTGTCAGAGTGGCCTTTCGACCTACGACTGGGCCCCTTACGCCAGCCTTGACCCCCAGATCGTTATCTCGGTCGACAGTGACGACTAACGTTCTCACCATGGTGGTACCGGTGTGAGATAAAAGGGATGAAGATTTGAATTGTTTGCCGACATGGGATAAAAATAACCCATCAATTAAGGATGCTCAGGCTTCGAACCTAGCTCTTGAACGCTGTTTGGCTCGTAAATATTTGAGTGGATGTGTTAGCCATTCTTGATCGCATAGCCTGTCATCCCCCTGGGAGACCGGACATCTTGCCGCTGCCTTGAGTGCTGCACAAGCATGAGGCGTGTATTCGCGCTCATAGACGTGCCCTACTTGGTAGGATGTTGTTTGCGGGTCGTAGTCAGGTGCGCCTTCAAACATTGAACAGGCTACATCAATCGGCATGCCGATGCTCCTAGCCATCGCAGCAACGAATACTCGGCCGACATGATTTACATTGACTCCTGAAGCCAATTCCTCGACTGCAGATGAAAAGCAGGGTGGCCAATCATCACGCGTGGCAGCCGATACTGGCATCTCAGATCTGACTTGAGAGCCAAAGAGTTCGGTTATTCTTGTCACTTCTTCTCCCAGTCGATCTGCCATTGGCTCAGACATTTTTCCCATACTTTCACGGCACCTCTGGATCAAATCCTCACGTATTCTTTCCTTTATCAGTCGTGCAACGCGTTCCCTGCTGCTCTCACCAGAAGCGGAATCGAGCATCACCCAACCGTTCTCCACCGGCCTATTGACGAGCCTCCAATAGGATCCGGATATTCTCGGACATAGTTCTAAGAAATCTGCTAAGGGAACTGAATAAATCGTTTGACCATCACGATGCGTCGTCTTAATGGATGATAGATATGTTTGGGCCACTAATTCAAATCTCTCGTTATCTCGCCCTATGTTTTTGTCTGCAAGACTAGATTCGCCTTCCACCCAACGTGCCATGAGTCTTTCATCGAAAGAAGCGCATACAACGAGGAAAGCATACTGGTATGCGGCTATTGCGAAAAGCCTAGATGCCTCATTCGCCAAATCGACGGAAGACATTGGGTCTGCGTCTGACTTGTGTACGATCGACTCCACGAGCCTAAGGCGTCCAAGGGATCTCGCCTCTTCGAGCCATCCTTGTTCGATGATGGCATCAATATCGATGCCATTATCATCAAACAGCTCTCGAATATGCGCTCTTGCCTGAGGCAAGAATGGGTATCGTGCCAATGCGCTCGGATCGACGAGTTCCGGTGGCGTGACGGGCATCGGCATGAGTCTATGAGTGACCGGCAGGGTTCTTGAACGCTCACGATAGTCGTATGGCATGGAGGGTCAGGAAGACCCGGCTCTACAATCCCGTCTTTTACAGATACAGGATGAAATCAGATCAGCGTTTGGTTGGAGTTTGAAAAACGACGTATTCGTCGCCAGATGGCTCATGGACGAGGTGATTAAAAAGGGGTATTCGAACTGGTCTTCTGATGGATTTAATTCGAACTGGGTGAATGTCAAATCAGAATTGCTCAGAGGACCATGGAGTGTCTGCATAATGGGTGCAGCCGTTGAGAAATATGAAGTGGAAAACGCGATTGAGAGGGGCTGTTCATTGATAATCGCAGATGGTTCAGCAGGGGTTTTTTCAGAATTGGATGAGCCTTCCAAAGGATGGAGTCGGGCAATAGCGATTGTCACCGATGGAGATGGGGGCAGGGGCCTGGATGAAGGGATTGAAAGGGGTGTCCCGCTCATCATACACGCGCACGGGGACAATCAAACGGCTTTGGAGTCGCTTATCTCGAAACTAGAAGATTGTCCCATTTCTTTGACACATCAAACACGTCATGAGATAGAGGGTATGCGTAATCCTGGGGGTTTCACAGACGGTGACAGGGCTGCTTGCATTGCGATTTCGATGGGCGTGGAAGTAAGTCGTATCGATCTCTTAGGGACTAGGTCGGACATGGTTGGGAAATATTCAGGGGCCACAGATCCGAAAAAGAAGTTGGAGAAGTTGGTCTGGATGAAAAATATCCTAGAAGAGCTCGGGTTCGAGGGAATCAGATAAAATCGCTCAGCGTCATCACTGTGACCTTGTCATTATCAAATAGTGAGTCGACGCTGGACTGCATCCATTCTACGCGCTGTCTCGTATACAGATCTATTCCGTACGTATCCATGACGTCGTTGGTGACTTGAATGTACTTTCGAACGGACTTGGGGAAGACCGTTAGAGTCAGATTTCCCCCACAAACGTTTGCACGGTCCTCGTTGCTTGTACCGTCTAAGACCCTTGTCTGGTCGTTTCTCGCTACTTTAGCAATACACGATCCTGAAAGTGGTATTCTTCGATAGGACGTGTTGCACTTCACACAGCGAACTTTCTGCCTAGAAAATGCAACTAGATTACCGCGAATATCTCTAAGGAAATGGGATTCGATGACTTGTTTGGCGACTCTCTCGACGGAAACTGCACGGAGTTTCGAAGCCAAAGCCAATTGTGCATCCATCTTCTCTCTCATCGTGTCAAGAATCTTGTATTGAGAGTTTGATGGGCCCGAAGAAAGACCCGCTGAATCATGGGTCCAGCCATAGCCGCGGACATCCCCCACCGTGCCCACCCTATTGTCCACTGTGTCAACAAGATGTTTCACTTCGAAAGGCTGCATCTGGGATATTGTCGCTTCGTAAAATTCAGGGGGGTACATCCACGAGCAGTCGACGTTGAGTGCTTCTTTGTCTATCTGACTGGGGAGTAGTTGTGTGGTGAGGACGAGCGGTGCGTCCATTTGTCCGCCTCGATTTGATGGGAGGATATCCTTAGAGAAATTAAGAAGTCCTTCCAGCAGTAGCATTACGCAATCCTCATCTCCATCGCAATTGCGTCTCTTCGCAGCGTGGAATAGCGGGTGTGCATAGCCGGCAGATGCGTCAGACCAACCAATTATTCTACAAAGCACACCGCCGGATGTATGAGGTGCGAGCCCTATTGCGAGATGTCCTACTAGGTCTTGTTTATCCTCGTATTTGTAGAAAGGTTGCATATCATACATTTTTGTGAGTTCGTCATCAACAAATCTACAAGTTCTCGAGAGATGGTCTTCAGCATTGGTTGAGAGTATGATATCTTGAGGAAATATTTCGAGTATCTGATTATCGGAGGAGAGGTTTTCCCCATCCATGTCTTTAGCGTATCCAAGGTCTAGAAGTGTTCTCCACGGGGTCCCTATCTCACATGGTCGGAAATGAGTGATTGGGACATCGATCATATCGAATCTGGATGTTCCGTCTTTATTCACTGAAACATCGTGTAATGCTCTCAAAATTCCTTTCTCGAGAGGTTCTGGGGTCTGTAGCCTGGATTCAAGTTCTCTTGTCGCCTTTATTGGTCTTGGAAGAGAATTGAGTCCGAGATTCTCCCTTGCTAATTCGAGAACCGATGTGAATTGTACGTGTCTCTTTTCTCCTAGCCTCCGAGTACTTTCTTTTTTCCGCCTTATCTCCGTTCTTCCGTTACAGGGCCCATTACCCTCACCGTGATCATGGCGACAAGTGATCTCATGGGTGTCCCTACCGCATTCTATGCAGCGTCTCAAGCTTACATCAACACTCAGAGCGCCCTTCCCAATTTGGCCAAGCAGTCTTTGAGGCCCTCCATTGTTTCCAATAGGGTAGAGTGCGTGTGTATACTGCTTCATCTCCCTTCTCTGGGCCTTTTCCGGACGGCCCATTCTAGCTCCTATTCGAGTAGGGACAGCATCTTCCCAACGATACTTGGAGATTTTTCTAATGAGCCAGAGAGACTGCTCTACTTCATCATCGTCAATCAGGATTATCGAATCTAGCAATTCATCTGGATTCGGGGGGCCGAGATCCTCGATCTCAGCAGCGGCTTCATCGCCTATCTTCTCGGTCTCCTCGACACTGAGATTCTGTTGTCTGGCCTCTGTCTCAGCACTTATTCTGCGTTCTGTCCTAACTACCTCTATCTGTTCAATTCGTTTTCTTTCGGCTTGGATTACGTCCCTTGCTTCTCTGATTGCCGAAAGTCTCTGGTTGGCGATCTCCAGAACTGTGCCATGTCCATCTTTTTGATTTTCATTTACAAGAGTGTCGCACAATGGTTGCCAACCCGATTCGAGGACGATGTCCTTTCCACTCATTCTGTGCTCTATCCCTAAGGTCATCAATGCAAATCTGATTTGTCCGTATCGGTTGATTATGGAAGTACTGCGTTCATCGATATCCTGGATTTCATCGATATCCGCGGTTGGGATTATGAGTTTTCCAGAATCCATTTTGGAAGCGGAGACGGCTGCAATTAGCGTTGGAATAGCATCTAGAGGAAGATCTGACCACCAGAGATTCCAGGGAGGGGGTATGGCAGTCCCAAATTCTTCAGAAATCATTGTCGCTTGATTCCAACTCAACTCCATAGATCTGAATAGTCTATTCCACTCCCTTCTCCGTCTTTCTCGCTCATGAGGGGTTTCTCCACCTCTTTTTATCGCCCCGTTAAACGGGAGTCCCCGGGGTATCTCACTATAATCGAGGCTCAAAATCTCGACTAGCCGCTCTAGCTTTTCTGGCATATCTATCCTTGCTGCAAGTTCACTCGCCCACCAATCTCTGTTGTAGGCAGATGGGACCAGTGGCTTGTTATTCTCGAGGAATTCTCCGAAGCCAATCAGTATCTCTCCAGCGTCCCAGATTAGTTCTACCTCGTTCTTGACCCGATGCCACTCCTCTTCACTCTGAATTCTCTTGAAATTCCCATCTCTCAATACAACCAGGGGCCCTTCCACTGAAGATGTCGGGGTTACTGCGCATGCCTTGCCAGGCCTTTCGATTTTCATCTGGGTGCCCACTGAAAGAAAGCCGCCAAGTGCATGCATACTTACTGGATTCAAACCCGCGGCTGCAAGGCCTGTTGTGCGGCTTCTACCATACCTAAGGCGAAATCCTCCTGGCTCACAAGGCTCGCCGAACACTGGTCTGCCTGCGATTATGTCGTCCATGTATCTCGAATCGGGTTTTATTGCCCTGTGTTTCAGATTGGCTGCTTCGTCTGTATCCTTCTTGCCCTTGGATGCCAGATTGTCTATGAAATCCCAGCCTTCAACACCTAGTCTGTCTGTATGCTTCTTGATCTTGGGAGCCTTCAGACAGAGTCCTTCAGCGATGACTAGTAGCACGCCTTGGCGAATTCTAGATCCCTGTATATTCGGGACCTCCCTGTACCCGGCTACCTCTATCCTCTCGGTGCCTTCTCCATTCACCATGACTGGGCACGCTCTGACAATCATATCCACTTCTTCAGGAGGGGGTTTGTACTGAAGGCCTCCTCTGTAGAGACCGAACTCTTCCTTGACTCGCTCCACTTCCCCTTCGCTTGGTCGGTATCTATCGAGGCCCAGTTCTCTTCTTATCACATCACCAATGAGTACTCCCAGTGCTTGCGCCGTTCCCCCTGCAGCTCTGATTGGACCGCAGAAGTCAATTGACAGGAAAGAAGTTCCATCTCCATGGTTATTGAGAATCTTGACTTCCCCTATCCCCTCCAGTGGAGCAACTAGTACTGCTTCCGTGAGAACTGCTAGGCCGACTCTAAGACCTGTATCGATTGACTGCTGTAGATCTCCGGTCAATTCGTGCATCATCTTGGCTGATTCTCTGGCTATAGCGATAGAAGCCGACTCTCGATCCAGAGATTCCAATAAGTCTCTAAGCCTGTCTTCAATGTCGAGGGGTGGTTTATCGGGCTCTGGTCTCAGATAAGTATCAAGTAACCTAACTGTGCGGCTAGCGAGGTCTTTAGCGCGGGGTATTTCGACCTCTGTCTTGAAATCTATTCCCTTCAATCTCGCTTGCGACGCAAGTTCGTAAATTGCGTCGGTCTGTGCCTCCATCATATCCAGATATCCTTGATATTCCGACTCCAAATGAGTCGTATCCAAAGCTGTATGTGATGGGTTATCCATGAGAATCAACAGTCGAGTACAGTAAGCCTCGAGATGGCATCACAAGAACATTGGCGATGATATGAGTTCTCGACGGCTAAGGTTCATTGGTCGAGAGCGTCGGTTGCGAGGGGATGGCGAATGGCGCAGAGGGGATTCAAGGTCGGCTTGCAGAGAGGGTTCGGGACCTTGCTTACCTTCACTCCCCAGATGAGCCGTTCACTTTAGCAAGTGGTCGTGTAAGTCCTCATTTCTTTGATATGAAGCCTGTTATGATGGATCCTGAGTGTGCCCATATGATTGGGATTCTGATACATGAAATATTAGACGAAATAGGTGATGTGGACGCAATTGGCGGCCTTGAATTGGGTGCTGTTCCCTTGACAGGCATTGTGATTGCTAAATCATCAAAGGGAAGCGAGCTCAGAGGTTTCATTGTTCGTAAAGAGGCGAAGGGGCGAGGAGGCAGGAAGACCGGCAATCCTGCAGACGTAGAAGGTTCGACCATTAGAGAGGGGGATCGCGTTGTCATACTCGAAGACGTGACAACCACTGGCGGCTCGGCGATAAAATGCGGAGATAGGCTCCGCGAGCTTGGCTGCGATGTGGCAGCTTGTATTACGATTCTAGATCGAGAAGAGGGTGGACAGCAAGCCTTCCAATCTGCAGGGATTAACCTGTACCCGCTCATTCTACGCTCCGATGTGACGGGTGAGTGAATGAGGGAACATGTGATCGATTCCAGCCAGCCATATCATCCTGAAAAACTTGAGAGGAAAGGGTATGTCGGCGCTGATGCCTATTTTGAATTAGATTTGAGATCTGGAGTTATTCTCAAAGTCGAAGAGTTTCCAGAGATGCGTAAACCTTCCTACAAAATTGAAGTTGACTTTGGACCCGTGATTGGTAAACTTTGGAGTTCGGCCCAGATTACAAATTATGCCTGCGGGGATTTGATTGGACGAATCGTAGTTGGTGCATTAAATCTCGGAGACAAGACATTGCCAACCGGATTTGTGAGTCAATTCCTAGTCTTGGGGGCGTTGGATCCTGACGGCACGGTTAGACTGTTGGAACTTCCAGAAGAGGTAATGCCTGGCTCGATGGTTGCATGAGATAACATCGTTAGACTATTGGACTGCTTGCTATTGGCAAGGTCATGCCAACTATGGTTAGGATGACAACGAGTGCTGGAAATATCGATATCGCATTGTACACTGAGGACTGCCCGGAAACAAGTGGTAACTTCCTCAAATTAGTCGATGGTGAGTTCTACAACGGACTGCATTTTCACCGAGTGATTAAGAATTTCATGATTCAAGGCGGATGTCCGAGATCAAAGGACCCATTTGATGGAAGAGCCGGTACGGGAGGCCCTGGTTGGAAAATCCCTTGTGAAACATCAGCCTTGGCGAAAAAACACGATAGGCCGGGGTTATTTTCTATGGCAAACGCAGGACCCAACACAGGTGGTTCGCAGTTCTTTCTAACCACAGTTCCGACTCCATGGTTAGATGGCAATCACGCTATTTTTGGAGAGGTTGTTTCTGGTATGGAGAATGTGTATAGAATTGAGAATTGCGATACAAAGCCCGGAGATAGGCCGATCGATCCTCAGAAAATCATCTCTGTCCATCGATTAGAATAAGACTTCTAGAAGGATAATTAGTTTTATTAATAATTAATTAATACAATCAATATGGCCAAACACAGGGCAGGCGATCGTCGAATCGTCAGCATCAGTATACCAGAAGAGCTAGCCGTCAAACTGGATCGTAGAGTAGGAAAGGGGCGTTCGAAAGGACGATCTGCAACGATATCTCGTTTGATAGAACAGAGTTTGGAAGGTCGTGTCCCACCGCCCGTATCAGTTCCAGCTACTCCCCTGGATGGAGAAATGACCGGAAAAACCCGAAAGGAAACGGATTCTCTTGGCGATGTAGATGTTCCCAAAAATGCATATTACGGGGCTCAGACCGCTAGATCGCTTATCAACTTCGATATCGGTTCTGACATTATGCCTCGTTCAATGATACGGGCTTTTGGTCTTCTAAAGCAAGCTGCTGCAGAGGCCAACGTTGAGTTGGGGGATCTAGATGAGGAAATAGGAAATCTGATTTCCAGAAGCTGTGAAGAAGTCATTTCAGGCTCACTAGATGCGCATTTCCCGCTTCGCATATGGCAAACAGGTTCTGGAACTCAGACGAATATGAATGCCAACGAGGTCATCTCGAATCGATCGATCGAATTGTCAGGGGGGGTCATCGGTTCTAAGACCCCGGTTCACCCCAATGACCACGTAAATCGCGCTCAATCAAGTAATGATACATTTCCAACTGCAATGCACATAGCAGCAGCGGAAGAAATCCATCATCGATTGATACCAGCGGTCAGACACCTCTCGGAGCAATTAGATGACCGTCGAAGAGCGTTCGATCACATAGTTAAGATCGGCAGGACTCATCTCATGGATGCTGTCCCCCTTACTCTTGGTCAAGAGTTCTCGGGTTATGTCTCAATGCTCAATTCAGATCTTAACCGCATAATCCGGGCAAAGGAGTCATTGCTCGCTTTAGCAATCGGAGGGACTGCCGTTGGAACGGGTCTGAACACGAGAAGAGAATTCCCGGATTTGGTATGTGAGCGAATTTCTGAAGAGACTGGATTATCATTCTACCCTGCTGCGAATAAATTTGCTGCGCTGGCAGGACATGATGCTCTTATGGAAGCTTCAGGGGCAATGTCCGGACTTGCCTCTACCGTCATGAAGATCGCGAATGATATTCGATGGATGGGGTCGGGGCCCCGATCTGGCTTCGGTGAACTGGCTCTACCTGCAAATGAACCTGGATCTAGCATAATGCCAGGAAAGGTAAACCCCACTCAGGCGGAGGCAATTACGATGGTTGCATGCCAAGTTATCGGCAACCACACTGCTGTAACTGTGGGTGCGAGTCAGGGGAATTTTGAGTTGAATGTGTACAAACCGATGATAATTCACAATGTATTGCACTCATGCAAACTTCTGACAGACTCTTGCATTTCCTTTGCAGATAGATGTGTAATTGGACTAGAGGCTAACGAAGAGAGGATCGGTGATTTGGTTGAAAGATCTCTGATGCTCGTAACCGCATTAAATCCTCACATTGGATATGATAATGCAGCTAAAATT
>DAVB01000047.1:22447-34411 GCA_002505455.1 Euryarchaeota archaeon UBA52
GATAATGCAGCTAAAATTGCGAAATATGCTCATGAAAGAGGAATTACTCTGAAAGAATCTGCAGTAGAGATGGAGATGCTCACAGAAGAAGAATTCAATGATTGGGTCAGACCAGAAGATATGATCGGACCAAAATGACGGTATTGACCACGTCACTCGAAAAGACGGCTCTGAAGCACTCTGCCATGCGAAATGATTGATAGTCTGTTGAATGAGCCACTAGCGTCCGAATGGACAAGGTGGGAGCAACAGGGGGCTTGCCTATGGGGGAGCGAACCCCCTGCTGACTCCGCGGTTGGGGTTCACCCGGGCCCTAAGGCCCGGGTGTTCCCGGGTAGATAACTTGGGCGCTCGTTGTCCGCCTTTGTCATTCGCCGATTCGGACAAAGTCCCCTTCGTCTTCACCGTATCCGCCTTTAGTTTCCAGGTATTTTCCCTGGTTTCCTCAGCGTCCGATGCCAGTCCTCCACGGATCTCTCCGCTCTCGTCCCTGGTGCGTTTCTTTCCCGATTTTTACTTCGGTTCTTTCCCGCACTACGCTTCCAGGATTGTCTCCTCCCCCTTTTTGCGTTGCACCTCTTCGGGATAGTTTTCTGATTCGGTTTGTGTTTTCCCCCCGAAGGGTTCGGTTGCGTTTTCCTCAGCTTTCTCCTCAAATTCGCTCGTCTTCCTTGCGTCGGATCTGCTCTTTTGTGGTTCTCCCGCATCCTTATCGCCCACAAGCGACAAGGTGTGTCCCCGGCTTTTCACGACCGGTTCCACCGCTCCGATCTCTTGGATCGGTTTTTGTGGCCCGCGGGAGGTGCCGAAGCCCTCCCACACCACTCCCACGGAGCGGCAAAGTCAACAGGGTAAGGGGTAGTCCATAAATGTTTCTGAAATATTAGAGCAGTCCACTGGAAATAGGGGTCTATCTACCCTTATTTCTCTTCCAAATTATTGCTCTTATCTCCAAATCTTAACATCCTGAGGCGTGCTCTAATCGAAGAGTCGTCTCCATCTGAAAATTCTGATTTAGCGATCCTTCTTTTCAGAACATCGGTTTCTAGAAGAAAAATTTCTCCATTCAAACAGCCTAATAATGTTCTATCTGAATGGCTGTGTACTATCGTAATCTCACTGCTATGCATCCAGGTCATTCGTATTTTTCCAATTGAAATTGCTCCTGAAGAATCGGGTTTTCTCGTAACTGACAGAGTCATCTCATCAGTGCTGGTGAGGTGATGTGGAAAGCCGTTTAGACCTTCATCAAGGAATTCCGCATTCACGACCCCTCCATTTTGATCGTAGGTAATCCATCTTCCATCGTGTGTAAATCCTGCCAAAACGGCATTTTTCGCCGTATCTATGATTTTACCGTCCTGGTCAATCTGAATTGCGTAGAAATCTGATGTTGTAAATGACATGCGGTTGTCGAGGGATGACGACGAACATGATATTGGAACTCTAGGTGTATTTTCGAGATGTTGCAATTCATCTTTTCCTGATTTTATGGTGTATATGCCTGGTTGGGGCCTACCCAGACCCAAGATGCATCCCTGTCCAAAGGCGTCTAATGTCCAAGCTTTAGATGGCAATGAAAATGATTGTTGGACTCTGCCTCGATGCGGTTCGATTCGCATTACCCGGCATGCGACATAATCTTCGATTTCAATCTCATAAACAGAAGAAGTGACCCATAGCGATTGGCCGTCGAATGCAACGAAGTCGCAAGCACCATCTACGGGAATCGCCCATACTAGCGCACCATCATCGGGATTGACCGCTGTTATGGAGGCCCCGTGTGCAATCGCTATGACCCCATCGGCAAATGCGATAGAAGAAGTAGAAGGTTCGAGATCAATTGTCCAGAGGAGGTCTCCATCTGAGACGGCCCAAGCCGATACCATTCCTTCAGAATCACCGGCAATGAAGGATTTGTTGTCTTGTGCAATGGCTGTAACGGGTGCCTTCAAAGACCTGATCAATGAAGACAGGTCTGAAAGGCGAACGCTGCTATTCATTTCCACACTTCACCCTCAGATTTCAATGTCATATAGACGCCGTACTTTGTCTGATAAATACTTGACAAATGGTTGTGGAGAAGGATAGTTGCCTGTTGCCTCTTTGATTAGTTCAGCCGGCTCGAGTATACTGCCTCTGGAATGGATTCTCGATCTCATCCAATTAAGAAGTGGTTCGAAATCACCCTGTTTGACTCTCTCGTCGTGATCAGGAATATCATCCCTAGCTGCTTCTAGTAATTGAGCGGCGTAGAGGTTGCCGAGAGTGTATGTCGGGAAATAACCGATTGCACCCATGCACCAATGTATGTCTTGTAAAACACCGATAGTACGATTTGGTGGTCTGATACCCAGATATTCCTCATACATTGCATCCCATGCATCTGGTATTTCGTCAACTTCTATGTCGCCTTCGACCATTAGCTTCTCTAATTCATATCTAATCATAATATGAAGGTTGTATGTTGCTTCATCTGATTCGGTGCGTATATAGCTTGGTTGGATGGTGTTAACGCTTCTCCAGAGAGTCTCGGGCGTAACGTCGTCCATCTGTCCAGGAAAGCATTCCCTCCACATTGGAAGTACCCATTCGCAGAATTGGATCGACCGACCTACTTGATTTTCCCATAAACGAGATTGACTCTCATGGACCCCGAGTCCGCATGCTTTTCCTACAGGTTGGAAATCGAAATTTCTTGGACGGCCTTGCTCATACGTGCCGTGACCTGTTTCGTGCATTGAGCCAAATAATGACCCAAATGGCTCTGATTCGTCATAACGGGTTGTCCATCGGACGTCACTTGGATTGGGGCCCCCACAGAAAGGGTGTACTGAAGCGTCTCTCCTCCCGGCGGTGAAATCGAATCCAATTGCTTCAGATACTCTTTGACTGAGTTGAGTTTGGGACGACTCGGGCCATTTTGAACGTTCGATCCAGGTCATATCTGGTTGTTTTCCAGATTCGGTAACTTTCTTGACAAGCGGCGCGACACTGTCCCGTAAACCATTGAAAAGAGGGTTAAGTCGGCTAACAGTGAGTCCAGTCTCATATTGGTCTAGAAGGGCATCGTAGGGGGATTCAGTGTAACCAAAATATTCCGCTTTTCTACGCGTCATGTCGAGAATTTTCTCCATATCGTCTCTGAATATGGAAAAATCATCTTCATCCCTTGCTCTTGACCATGTGTGGTGAGCATTGGATCTTAGTCGTGCGAATTCTTCGACAAAGTCTGCAGGCAGACGTGTAGCGCGTTGATAAGAAATCGTCGCGAGTCTGAGATTGGCGGCCTGGATCTGATCCAAAGAATCTGAAGATATTTCAGATATCAACTCTCCAACCCGAGGATTGGTAATCTTCTCATGGACTGTTTTAGATATCCATGCTAGATGCTCTGCCCTGCTTTCCGCAGCGGCTTCGGGCATGATTACCTCTTGATCCCAGCCCAAAATACTCCCGATCTGGGATGCAATATCAATATCTCTGAGTCGATTGAGTAGTTCCCCATACGAGTCCATGGGGGATGGAGGGGCACAAGGCACATAATCGGATGGCATGGTATGTCATTTCAACATCATACGAAGTTCTTCCACGGACCGAAGCTCATCGAAATAAATCACTTCAAGGGCATCATACAGTTCAGAGTCTCCAATTTCTTGGATCATAGGTAGTATTCTCCCATATGTTTCACTTGCTTTTTTCTCAGTCTTGTAGGCTTCTTTCAACATTTCAAGATAGTCTGATGTGTGGGGTATTACTGTTGAGTCCCTCTCAGTAATGGCTTCTCCATCGAGTTTCACAATAGCTGCCCTTACCGTGGCTGCATGAGTTATGGATTCCGTGACTTCATTGTTGAAATGAGTCGCTAAATGGGATCTGTGTATTCCAGAGACATAGGCTGAATAATGTGCATACATAGTTATGGCTCTGAGTTCCCACGCTAGAGCTTTATTCAGAGCATCGACAATCTCGGTCCGCGTCATCATTCCCTCTATCACAGAAGGGGTTCATGAATCCATTGAATCTAATTTGAGCCAATTTAAACTTGAGCGAACCATTGATGATAGGGCCGATTCATGCATATTCATGGGGGAAGGTGCCCGTGTTAACGTGGCTGTGGCAGATAGGATTCTCCTGCATCTTTTGAATCATATATCCCAGGTAGATCTCCATACCGTCACTTCTGAAATTACTAGGCGGGGAATATCAATAGCATGTGCAGTCCATCCGCCCAATGTTTCTCGGAGTATGCGAGATTTGGTGGCAACGGGCATTGTTGCGCAGAGCACGCGCTCGGTGAGAGGTGAAAATCGACGTCAGAAAGTATGGTATCTCACATCATTGGGAATGGAAATGGCTACAGCAGTGAAGGAAAGGCTTTCAGAAATCCCTGTTCTTGTTCGAAGTCGAAATGGGGATCTTTTGGAGTTACCCGCTTCAGAGGCGTCTGATCGATTAAGAGCGGATCTTGACTTGCTATCTGTTTTGATGCATGCTCAACATGAAGGCGCTCTCAGCTACGGGGACATTCGTTTCGGGCCCATACGAAACAAAACTACCGAGCCGGGCTCAATAAAAATGATGGCTGGAGCCCATTCCACATACCACACTGAGCCTCCAAAGACTAGAGATATACATGGCAGGAATGAAGAAAGAAAATCTCTGGATCTTTGGTTTTCAGGCACAGAGGGCATTTGCACAATAACGGGCGTCGCTGGTTGTGGAAAGACCACTCTAGTATCTGACTGGTTCAGGACGTGTGATTCTGAAATCGAAGATATGCTCGTCATGTACTATCCGTGTCAGCCATGGGATACCGCAATTGGCCTCACTACGAGCATATTTCACAGACTCGGATTAGGCCAGAAAAATAGGGTGGGCGATCCGTATGATTTGATTTCTATTCTGCCTCCTCCCGGAAATCCTCTTGATCATGACCTTCTGAGGAGAAGGTTGACTGCTACGTTGATAGACGAAGACGAACTCATAGGGAATAAATCGAAACTATTCCTAATTCTCGATGATGTACACAATCTGGACAGGGATGGGGTTCGTCTCTTGGGTGTATTGATGCAGGTTATGGAGGCCTCTCATTCTAGAATGATTGTCATATCTAGATCTTCTCCGGATTTCTATGACAGACGAGACGTTGTGACGCGAGGGAGGGTCTCGGAAATCGCATTGGAAGGCCTAAGTCGAAATGAGCTTGAAATATGGGTCGAAAGCATGGGTCTCTCGAATAAGATATCTACAGAAATCCTGCATGAGCGTACGGGTGGTCATCCTTTAGCGATTGAACTCTTGGAAATGTACGGCGAGATGAATCATCGTGACTGGGTTCGATTTCTAGATTCGGAGATAGTGGATGTGCTTCCGGATGAAGATCGTTCTATTCTCATGGCTCTTTCCAAGGCGAAAAGACCCGTACCTTGGAAAGATTTGTCTGAATCGGTGGGGTATATCGGTAGACCTCCAAAATCTTTGATTTCTAGAGGTCTGATGATTGAGCTTGAGGATGGGATGTGGCTCCATGAAGCGTTGAGAAGTCGCTTGCGAATGTATACAGAGAAACAAGACTGATGTATAGTAGGCTTTTTCGAAATTTACGCCATATGTCGATTCAACCAGTTGTCAAAGTAAGGCTTAGGAGCGGCTCCTGTGTGTTGGTCAACTGGTTGACCGTTGTGGAAAAGGACGAGAAAAGGAATTCCTCTTACACCATACTGGCCTGGTGTCAGTGGGTTAGTATCCGTATTGACCTTCGCGATTGTGATGTCTCTCTCCTCGGCAATGGAATGCAGGACAGGAGAGATCATTTTACATGGGCCACACCAAGGTGCCCAAAAATCTACCAATACCCATTCTGATTCTGAAATCACGGATTGAAAATTCGAATCTGACGCATCCAAGACTTGGCCCATTGTTTAACATATTGAGTGTCCTATGTATGAATCCTTGCTGTGGGCCATATGGCTAATTCGTGATCTGCGCCCCCCCAAGTGTTGAGAACCTCTTCGTGCAGAGAGGCATGTGGACATGCAGATCGCGCCGAGTATCTTGACTGCTGATTTCACACGTCTTGGCGAGGTTCTTGAAGAATCCATCAATGCGGGTATAGATTGGATTCATCTTGATGTGATGGATGGGAATTGGGTGGTAAATGAGACCATTACATTCGGACCTGCTGTTGTACGGTCTGTAAGAGAAAGGGTAGGGCCGAATATTTTCGTCGATTGCCATCTCATGATCACGAATGCTGAGAGGACATGGAAGCAATACGCCGATGCAGGGGTGGATCTGATTATTGCTCACATAGAGGCTATCGATAACCCTGCAACCCTTATCTCAGAAATAAGGGAATCAGGCACAATGGTTGGGCTTGTCCTGAATCCAGATACGGAATCGAACGCAATATTGCCTTACCTTTCTGAGTTGGACCTTGTGTTGGTCATGTCAGTCATCCCAGGAAAAGGGGGGCAATCGTTCATGCCAGAAGTAGAGGAAAAAGTGCGCACCTTTAGAGCGGCCATAGATGAACAAATCTCTGGCGGAGGGAGGAAGACGAAGTTGATGATTGACGGGGGCATTAAGGCACATAACGCATCTATGGTGGCCTCGTGGGGGGTCGATGTTGCGGTCATCGGTAGTGGTTTGATAAATGACAAGGCTTCAATCGCAGAGAACATTTCTGAAATACGTTCAAAATAATGGGTTTTCGTCACAATAGTTCAAATCTGACTGGCTCGAAAGCAACATGTGCCCAGTGATGAGTGGATTGAGGAGGAGGTTCGGAAAATCGTCCCTGAATCCGAGATTCAAGTGAGTGATTTACATGGTACTGGGGATCATTTCCATGTCAGAGTTATCTCTGATTCTTTTGATGGCATGCTGCCTCTCGAGAGGCAGCAACCAATTCTATCGCATTTCATGCCCTACATTCAGAATGGTAGCGTCCACGCATTAGACTTGAAGTGCATGACTAAGAAGCAAGCAGAAGCCGCAGGGAACACAGTTTTCGACCCTCACGGCGAAGGAGAGAAGCAATTCCTAGGAGTGCATATACGCCGACCGAAGGGGGGACGCTCATGACTGAGTTTAATTGGACATCAGAAGAATTGCAAGGAATAGTGGATAACAACAAGATTGTACTTTTCATGAAGGGGACACCCGAAGCGCCTCAATGCGGATTTAGCAACAGAGCAGCCTCAGTCGTATCACAGCTTGGCGTACCCTTTGCCAGCGTGAACGTGCTCTCGGATCCACGGGCAAGAAATGCTCTCAGAGAATGGTCTGGTTTCCCGACGATGCCTCAACTTTTCATCGGTGGAAAGTTGATTGGCGGCTCGGACATAGCTCTCGAACTCTTTGAAAGCGGAGAACTTCAAGCACTGGCTTCCAATGCCATGGCTCATGAGTGATTTCAGCACACGTGCCAAACTAACAACAGAGTTCATTGGAACTTTCTTTCTGTCCCTTACTATCTGTACTGCATCTGTGCTAGGTACTGCTGGAACGCTTGCTCCGTTTGCGATAGCATCCACCCTTATGGTGATGATATATGCAGGCGGTCATATCTCAGGGGCCCACTACAATCCTGCTGTAACACTCTCAATATACCTCAGAGGGGCCTGTGAAGAGTCCGATCTAGCACCATACATGGCAACTCAGATGGCTGCTGGTGTAACGGGCGCTCTTGTTGCAGTGAACTTGCTTGTCCCCGATGGTAATGCAGAGAGTTTGGTTCTCGAAACAGGGCCTGCATTTGCAGCGGAGCTGTTGTTCACATTCGCGCTTGCATACGTCATATTGAATGTGGCAACATCAGAAACGACGGAGGGCAACGGATTCTATGGCGCTGCAATCGCTCTAGTTGTACTCGCAGGGGCTCTTTCTGTTGGGTCCATCTCAGGGGCCTCATTCAACCCAGCAGTGACGGTGTCGCTGATCGCTTCAGACGTACTTAGTGTCGAAGACTCGTGGATACACTTCGTCCCTCAAATGGCTGGAGGCTGTTTAGCAGCATTGGCATTCAAGGCCCAACGTCTTTGAATTTGGCTGTTGAATGATATCAATAGGGAGAAGGGTTTCAAACATCGGTCCAGAACCGGCAATGGTGTCGGACGGCTTTTCGGTAAGGGGTTTGATGGGAATCGCACTGGCAGGTGCGACTGCAATTTCATTTGCACCGATGCTGTACGCGATCTCAGGAGAAGGGCCTCTAACTGGTGCGTTCTTCAGAATGCTGTATGCAATTCCTGTTCTATGGCTCATGTCGCTCATGTGGGGTGGAACGGATGAGAGAGATGGGCATGCAAAATGGATGGCGTTTGGTGCGGGACTCGTATTAGCGTTTGATTTCGTTTCATATCACAGCGCAATTGACTGGGTTGGTACTGGCATTGCCACCCTAATAGGGAATTCACAGGTGATAATCGTCACTTTGTTGAGTTGGTGGTTGTTAGGAGAGCGGCCCAATAAAGCGATTATGATCGCTCTTCCAGTGGTGATACTAGGACTCTTATTCATTTCAGGGATATGGGATGATTCTCCATATGGGGAGAAACCAAAAATGGGAGTTATAGCAGGTGTTTTTACTGCATTTTTCTATTCGGCCTTTCTACTCATTTACAGATACGCGAACAAGTCCCTGGCTCCTGCTACAAAACTTCAATTTGAAGCAACCGCAGGAGGTGCGTTTGGTCTTCTAATCTTAGGCGTACTACCTCTTAATTCGTTAAATATAGAGCCGATTGCATTCCAACCGACCTTTCCAGCTCATGCTTGGCTGCTTCTTCTAGCAGTCATGTGCCAATGTATTGGTTGGGTCGCTATCACATACTCACTTCCTCGTCTTCCAGCAGCACATACCTCATTTGCAATACTGCTTCAACCGGTTTTGACCATCGTCTGGGGGATATTGCTGCTGGGAGAGTCCCCCTCATCGCAGCAAACGGTTGGAATGATTCTGATTCTGACGGCAGTAATTGGCGTGACTTTGAGGGGCACTGTAGAGGCTACCGCCACCGATTATTGAAGTGTACAGGGCAGAGACACAAGCGAGGGGATGGGATGCACTCAGCGAGAACCTCAGTTCCCTGTACGAATTGACGAAGAGGTTCAAGCCTTGATAACCCTTGTGAGTGACCATAGCGGTGAGTTGGGAGCATTCTCACTCAACTGTGAGTACTTCTGGGCCGCTTTCAGTCATCCATACAGTATGTTCGAATTGTGCTACTGGGCCTCTATCTACACACCTAAGTGCTGAGTAAGATTCCAAGAATCTAATGCTCGTGAGTTTCTTAATCAGCGCATTCCACTTTCTTCTGATGGATTCTTGCTCTTCTCCTGGGAAGGGCTTCTCAAGGAGAGAGTAGGCCCATCTCTCCGCAAAGGGAAGTGTGGAATATCTTTCTTCGATGTACCTAGCCATTGTAGCGCCAAGCGGTTTCAGTTTCTTCTTTGCTACTGCACGACGAACGGTTATGTTACCTGTGACTCGGTGGATGTTGGATGACGTGGCAGGGGGTATGTCTTCGATCTTGCCGCTTTTTCCAGTTGTGTTGAATGGCTCAATGGCGTAGAATGCATCAACCTCCGGACCGCCTTTGAAAGACTGATTGGATTCTCCGCAATCGAAGGAAGGAACGGAGACTCCAGCATGCAGATTCCAGCGCTCTAGTTGGTGGCCACATAGATTTGTGATCGGCTGGAAGCCCGCATCCGTGTGGACCTGTTCTGCCGCTGCGCCTACCTGTGCCCATGTACCTCCTGGGACCATAGCTTCGATGGAAGCGTCTCTTGCTTCGCGTGCAGCGCGGATCTGATCAGTGTGCTTACCGCCGCCTCCGACCTCGATGGTCAGTGCGTTATCCGCCAGCGCGCCTTTGATGTGAACGCCTACGTCCAATTTTACCAAATCTCCTTTCTCGAAAATCATCTCACCCTCGAAGCCTTCAGGTTTCGAAAGCATAGAATTGGTAGTGTAGTGGGCAGCGATATCATTCACCGAGATAGTGACTGGGAACGCTGGTGTGCCACCATGACGTCGGATGAATCTCTCTGCTGAATCGATCAAATCGTCCCATGATTTTCCGGCTACGATCTCTCCTTTGATTCCCTCAATGGTTCTTCGTGCGACGTGACCAGCGTCTTTCCAGAATTTCAAATTAGATTCTTCCATGCACTCATTACCTCTCTAATTGGGACTATTCCTTCTCTCAGAATCCTAGGTGCGCCAGACGCATTCAGCCCAATCTGTAGGGGCCATGATATCAAAGTACTGGGAAGACCACCCGGACAGACAGCATCAATCCAATTGATTCCATTATCGCGACCGCCTAATTCCAAAGCGGCGTCACGGCAGGATTTGACCGGGTCTGTTCCAGTCGTATTTGCGCTGGTGGCTGATAGCGGGCCTGTTTGCCGTACTAATTCTCGGGCCATTGGATGGTCGAGTATTCTGATTGCGACTCCTTGAGTACCAAGTCTCGAGTCTAATTCTATTTTTGCAGGTAGAAGAACGGTGATAGCGCCTCTTTCGAAATGTGACAGGAACGATTCGAGATTAATTGGGACCGTGACGTAATCAGATACCTGCTCTAAACTGATGGCGCCGATTGAGACTGGTTTATCGGAGCTTCTTTTTTTGATACTGAACAGTGAGTCGAGGTTTTCAGGCGATGGCAGGCAACCTAGAGCGGGTTGAGTGGTTGTGGGGTAAACACACAGGCCTCCGGCGAGAATCCAATCAACCTGATCTTGCAAATCATCACCTCAAATGACGTCTAAGCGCCGGCGGGAGTGAGTTTGAGATTACGACTATTGATCCGATATTCCGATCTAAATTTGACTGGTGAGTGTGTCTCTGCCGGATTCTCTGTATCTCATAGGCCGCGTGGTATATGTTGAATAGCGGTATCAAGAACAGTAGTTTCCCCCTACTTCTTCTGTCCCACATGGCACTCGTCATTTCAGATCCGTCTTCAGCCACTATTGCCAGGGAGAACATCCTTTGGCCGAGGGATCTTGAAAATACCACGCCTGTCAGACGAAAATATAGCCACGTAGAACCGGTCAGAATTAGAACCATCACAATCCAATAGTGGAAGCTCGTACTAAACAATAAATCAGAGTTCCAGATGTTCACAATTCTTCCTCTTGTGGCTACAGTGAGTATCGCGGACAGCAGAGTCATGTCGATAATTAGGGCGGCAGATCGTCTCGATGCTCCTGCCAATATGACTCCCTCGGGCATTGGCCATGCCGACCTTTCCTGCTTAGCTACTGCCTCTCGGGCGAGGCTAAATCCCCCGCTGTGTATGGAAATGGGGCTTGAGTGGTCTTGTGTCACATGCCCTGTGACATGGTTCAGATGTCTGAAGGTTTGGTTTGTGTCAGACCTCACTAAAAGGTAACGAGGATGAACAGAGGTTAAACCCACAACAATGCAGGTTCGTTCCGCTGGACATGTTTTTCGGATGGGGTAAGCGTTCAAAAAATCTGATTGAATGCCCACTTTGTCAACAGTCAAACAATGCCGAAGAAATGACATGCAAACGGTGTGGTTACCAATTGGGACGTTCTGGAAATCAACAAATCGATCAGAATGTGCAAGGACAAGCAAGCAATCTTTTCACGGCGCTAATGGATGAGGCTGAGGAAGAAGTTAGCGAGGGGCCCACTGTTGACTGGAGTCAATCAACATTCACAATGGATGACGTGACCATTGAAGTTTCACAATACGATGATGATGGTCAAGTCGAGTTATCCACGGCCCCAAGTTTCGCCACACAGTTCGAAGATATGCCGGATGAGGCGAAGACCGTCTTGCCGTCCAATGTTGAATCACATGTCAAAGGGGAGGATTTGCAGGATGGTACCGAAGGGTACGAAGAGTTGCCTGCAGTTGAGGCTGCCACAGATGAGGACTTCCCCCTAGCAGAGGCCGTCCCAGACGAGGAGCTG
>DAVB01000047.1:34787-46562 GCA_002505455.1 Euryarchaeota archaeon UBA52
CCCAGACGAGGAGCTGCCGATGGTATCTGAATCTCTCGAAGTCACAAGCGAGGGAGATGTTGTTTTTGACGTATCAGAAGAAATTGAGGATGGCGGGGGAGACCCCGTACCATCGATGGATGAAGATGAGTTATTGTCTCTCACAAACGCCGAATTGCGATCGATGCTCTCCAATCTGGGTGCCCCTACTCGAGGGAACAAGAAAGCGCTTGTTGACCGCCTTCTTACCATTGATACCGATGTCATGGAAGAAGAATCGTATGATGAGGAGGAAGAGGTCTCGATTGAGAGTGGTTCTGAAGAAGAAACTGAAGATATCGGAGAGGTTAGTTCAAGTGAAATAGGGACTGATATTCTTCCACCTCAGCCGCCATTAATACCGGATATTCCGAATGTGGGTGCATTGAACACGGAAAAAGGCGAAGAGGATAACGAGCATGTTTCAAATCTGCCAGAAATTGATGCTGTATTGGATACGCCTCCTGAAACTCTGGAAAAAAGCTCGTATTGGCCATGGGCACAAAAAATGCCATGGATTGAGAGGGATATAGCTATCAAACTCAAACAGGCAATGGAAGAAGCCCGGGAAAAGCGAATGAACAAGGCGAGAGGTCTGCTCGATGAGGCTGGCCCACATCTAGGAGAGCGCACGAGGCTTCTGTTCCCTGTTTGTCGACTTCTTCAGGCACTAGGCAGGGGCGACGAAGTGCCAAGCATCATTGCAGGTGCTGAGGAAATGCATCCATCGGATCCTGCTGTAGCAGATGCCCGATATCGCCTTGGAGTATGATATGCGCAGACGTCCGACGGTTTCAATACGGGTTGATGAGCGATTGGTCCTCAGACCAGCAGCACTTAGGAATCTTGAAGATTTGACTGAAGCGTTTCTAGAAACGTGGCCTGAAGTGAGTCGGGCCATGCCATGGATTGACCCGGATAAAGACGTAGAGAGTCAGCTCTCTGATTTTCTGGAGGAGGCGGAGAGGATGGGCAGAGCTGGGTTGCTACACCATTGGATAATGATAGATCCTCGATCGAATAGGCTGGTTGGCCTGATTGGTTTTGACAAAGTAACGCGTTCGAAGAAAGGCGATTGGAATCTTGGATACTGGGTAAGAAGCCTGGATCAACGCCAAGGGATTGCTAGAAGATCGATCGATGCTGTTCTAAAATGGATTGGTGAAGTCTCTCAGATGGTTATAGAAGTCAAGGTTGATCCGAACAACAAGGCAGGCCTCACAACTGTCAATCGGGCGCTTCAGGACTGGGGGGGAGTCCGAGATCCAGAGGGTGACGCGTCCATTACAGTGGCTGGACTAAGGACCTTGCATCACTGTCATCTGATTAAAGTTGGAGAGTAATTTCACCAGATATGGAGGCTCTCGATCGGGTGCGAGGTTGAAAGGTACCCCCCATTTCGGAAATAGAGGGGAGTACATGGGGCGGAGGGCTCGTCTTCCAGATACTGATCCGGTTGAAACCGGTGAATGGCTTGAAGCTCTTCGTGATGTGGCTGGTAATAGTGGAGTATCAAGAGCAAGGATACTGCTCCATGAAATTCTTGGCGAGGCATCTGATCTCGGAGTCCCTATTTCGCCGATTTCTAGGACTCCATACCTGAATACAATACCAAGAGAAAGTGAGGGGTCGTATCCAGGAGATGAGGCTCTCGAGATCGAGTTTCAAAATCATGTACTATGGAATGCGGCTGCCATAGTCTCTGATGCCAATAGGAGGGTCGACGGCATAGGGGGCCATATCTCCACATATGCTTCATCCTCCACTTTGTATGAAGTGGGATTCAATCATGTTTTCCGAGGCAAGGAGGGTGGTATTGGTGATGCGATTTACATCCAAGGGCATGGTAGTCCTGGAATTTATGCCAGGGCCTTCCTAGAAGGACGTCTCGATCGGGGGATGCTGAAGAAATTCAGACAAGAGGCGTGGGGCGGAGGGTTGTCTTCCTACCCCCATCCCAGATTAATGCCAGATTTCTGGGAATACCCTACAGTCTCGATGGGCCTGGGGCCACTTGCAGCGGTAATGCAGGCGAAATTTTGGAAATACCTACACAACAGAGGCCTTGCGGATACTTCGCAGTCTCGTGTCTTTTCCTTCCTCGGTGATGGAGAAATGGATGAGCCTGAATCAATCGCCTCGATTGCTGTAGCAGGGCGTGAACGACTGGACAACCTGATTGTGGTCGTGAATTGCAACCTACAGCGGCTTGATGGGCCCGTTCGAGGTAATGCAAAGATCATTCAAGAGCTTGAAGGGCTCTACAGAGGAGCCGGCTGGGAAGTCATAAAAGTCCTATGGAATGAAGCATGGGACGGTTTACTTCGAAGACATGGGAATGTTCTCTTGGAGCGTCTGGAAGATATAACTGATGGAGATTTCCAAAGAATGAGTACGCTGGACTCTCAAGAGTTCAGATCTGAGTTCTTCTCAGGATCCGCGGAGTTGGAGAAGATCGGATCTTCTCTTTCCGATGAGGAGATTTCGAGTCTTGGAAGAGGGGGGCACGATCGGCGGAAGGTGCTCGCAGCGTATCGTGCCGCTGAAAAATCAGACCGTCCTGCTGTGATTCTTGCACACACCGTTAAGGGATGGGGCATCGAGTCTTTCTTGGCAAGGAATTCAACTCATCAAAAGAAAAAGATGGATCGTGAGTCGCTCTTGGCATATCGTGATCATCTCGGGGTAGAAATTTCTGATGATATGGTGGAACATGATCCGTTTGTTGGGCTCTCATCAGATAGTCGGGCCTTGGCGTATGCAAACGACAGGCGCTCTTCCCTAGGAGGTCCCTTGCCCTCTCGCAGTCCGTCCCCAATGGGGCTGGAAATGCCGGAGTCCTCGGTATTCTCAGAATTCGACTCGGGTACTCCGGAAAAGCAGAAGGTGTCGACGACGATGGTTTTCGTGCGATTGTTACGCAGTCTGATGAAGTCGGTTATCGGGAAGCGAGTGGTTCCGGTAATACCGGATGAGGGGCGTACATTCGGGATGGATCCGTTATTCAGTGAATTCGGAATTTTCTCCCTCGGGGGTCAAAAATACACTCCCGTGGACCATGCTATGCTCATGAATTACAAGGAGTCCGAATCTGGTCAAATTTTGCAAGAAGGGATTTCTGAAGCTGGTGCAATGGCCACCTGGACTGCCGCTGCCACTTCGTATGCGCACTCCGGAGTCGGATCGATTCCGTTCTACATATTCTACTCGATGTTTGGTTTCCAAAGAGTTGCCGATCAAGTTTGGGCCGCTGCGGATGCTCGGGCAAGGGGGTTTCTGATGGGTGCAACCGCGGGGCGGACTACATTGAATGGGGAGGGATTGCAGCATCAGGATGGTCACAGCCTTCTCCTGGCATCAACTGTGCCTTCGGTCCGTGCATGGGATCCTGCATACGCGTATGAGCTTGCCACAATAATACGATATGGGATTCGAGAAATGGTGGTGGATGAAAAGGATATGATCCACTATGTTATGCTCTACAACGATAATGAGAGCCAGCCCCAGAAGCCTGAAGGCTGCGATGATGGAATTATACGGGGAGCGTATGTAATCAAGAAGCCTGTAGAAGAAACTGGGCCCCTGGTGAGGCTGTTGGGTTCAGGGCCTATTCTCAAGAATGTGGTCGAGGCCTCTGAGAAACTTCGTGGATATGGAGTTAGAACGGAAATATGGTCAGTTACATCGTATGGCGAGTTGCGCCGCGAAGGGATTGAAGTAGAGCGAATGAAGAGGCTGAATCCTTCAGATGATACTGAGCCTTACGTCGTTTCGTGTTTCGGCGACGACGTCCCCACCGTCGCTGCCTCGGACTACATAGCTGCAGTACCAGAAATGATTCAGAGATGGGTCGGGGGGTCGTTTTGTGTTCTTGGAACAGATGGATATGGTAGGAGCGATACGCGGGCCGCGCTCAGAAAATTTTTCGAAATTGATGCAGATAGCATAGTTATCGGGGCGCTTTCACTCCTTGAGAAAGACGGAATAATGGGCAGCGGGACCGTTGCATCGGCGATTGAGACGATGGGAGTCAATCCAGAACGATTCGATGTGACCGTTTGATCTCAATCCTCTACGAATCCATCCCAACGGCACATGTAGTCTATGAAAACGGGGCTCAGATCTGCTTCTGAAAGCTGTTTTCGGGTGAAAGGTGGGCGTGTATTGTCGTCGGTGTACACTCTTGTGGGCCAGTCGGGATGGGCTATACCTGCTCTTCCAACGCCCAAAATATCTGCACCCTGGGAGAATGCCTCTGAAACATCATCTTCATCCCATATCCCTCCAGTAGTAAGGATGGGTATCTCGCCGCCTATTTTTCTACAAAATTCAGCGGTTATCGGTACTGCATCCGGTCCATCATGGGTCTTTTTTGTTATATCCCAGCAAGACAAGTGGAGGATATCGATCCCTTCAGCGATTAAATCTCTAGACAAATCGAGACTGTCTTCGATTGTTATGCCACAAGATGGGTATGTCGGAGATATTCTCACTGCAATTATGAAATTGGATGGAACGATTTTTTTGATTCTTCGTACTATCTCAATTAGGAATCTGAATCTGTTCTTCGTCGAACCTCCCCAGTCATCTTCTCTTCGATTGGTTTTGGTGCCTAGAAATTGAGAGATTAGATATCCGTGCGCGCCGTGTATCTCGACGCCGTCGAAACCTGCATTTGAGCATCTTTCTGCAGCATTTGCAAACCATTGTATTGCTTCTTCAATCTCTTGCTCTTCCATAGAACGCGAATAGCCTGTTGATGATTGTTCAGTCTTATTCACACTGCTGGATATGGGGACTTCCCCGGTCAGATCTGTCGGCGCCCTCATCCCTCCATGGAAAATCTGGACGAGACTCACGGCTCCGTGGAGTCTTATTCTCTCGGATAAATTCTCTAGACCGGGGAGCATGTCATCGCTATGTACGCCCAATTCACCGATCCAAGATTTGCCGCTGGGATGGATGAACGCAGCGGCAGTGGTCACGATGCCAAAACCGTCTTTTGCGCGCCTTTCGAGCCATTTTATCTCATCTTGAGTGAGTGTTCCATCTTCTCGGCTTTGCTTATTTGTGAGTGCGGCTAGAACACTCCTATTTCGCAGCACAGCCTTTGATCTTGGGAGAATGATTGGCTGATCGAGCGATTTGGATGCCATAAGACCACTAATGAAGAAAGAGTCTCTTGTGTGTAAAAATCATTGAGATGCCATGTTCGTTTGCAGCGTCAATGGAATCAGAGTCCCTCATGGAGCCGCCGGGCTGGATTATCGAAGTGACGCCGATTTCGCTTGCTGCATCCACGCCGTCTCGAAACGGGAAAAACGCGTCAGACACCATCATGGAGCCCATTGCTCTGTCTCCTGCTCTCCTAGCAGCAATCCTAACTGCCTCTACTCGGCTTGTTTGACCGGGACCTACACCTACCGTTGCAAAGCCCGATGTCGTGCTAGACACGAGTAGTATTGCGTTTGATTTGACCTCGGAGATTACCGTTGTTCCAAATTTTGCGAGATTCATTTCTGTTTCAGTGAGTTCCCTGTCAGTGACACACTGTACCGAATCCCATTGTATGTGCGTTGGACCTTGAACCTGCGCCAGCCATCCTCCATCTAATTGTCGTAAGCCCATGGTGTTTTCACGAGGCTTCATGGATGGGAGTGTGAGCATTCTCCTATTCTTTTTCTGAGAGAGTATCTCGAGAGCGCCGGGCTCATATCCAGGCGCTATCATACACTCGAAGAAGTGATTGCCGATGGCCTCCGCTGTTTTCTTTTGAACTGGCTTTGTGAAGGCTATCACGCACCCAAATGCGCTTTCCGGATCGCTTTCCAAAGCGTTCGTCCAAGCTCCTTCCTGAGTCTTGTCGACTGATGCGCCACATGGGTTGGTGTGTTTGATGACAACACACCCATGATCATTTTCAAAACCAGATGCGATGAGTGATCTGGCGAGCCTCAATGCTCCGTCCAAATCCAGATAGTTGTTGTATGACAGGGGTTTTCCTCCGTGCTGCAATGCTGCAGATAGGCCTGTTTTTTCTCCTGCATTAGGGTAAAATGCAGCGGGCTGATGTGGGTTCTCACCGTATCGTAAACTAGTACCTTCATCAGTGGAGATGTGCACTTTCGTGGGCACCTCTTCACCCATGATTCGATTATCTAATTCCGATGAGACGGCTGCATCGTAAGCAGCTGTTCTTTGGAATGCTCGAAGAGCGAGTCTGCTTCGTAATGAGTGGGTTATTTTTGTAGGGTCTCCCCCAGTTGAAGAAAGCGATTCTATAACTTCTGGATATTGCTCTGAGGACGTTACCACCAAGACATCTTGATGGTTTTTGGCTGCCGATCTAATCATGGTGGGTCCGCCGATGTCGATCATTTCTATCAATTCTGAATCAGTTACTGGGGGATTGCGTGATGCAGTCGCCTCAAAAGGGTACAAATTAACGCATACAAGGTCGATTGGCGCGTATCCGAGGCTTTCGAGGGTTTCCATGTCGTCAGAGTTGTTTCTTCTGGCGAGTAAGCCAGAGTGCACTGCGGGATGTAGAGTCTTGACTCTGCCATCGAAGCACTCCGGGTGTCCTGTTGCCTCTGAAACATCCTTCACTTCGAGTCCCGCTTCCCTCAGCAAACGAGCCGTACCTCCGGTGGAAAGTAGAATCCAACCTAGGTCTACTAGGTCCCGCGCGAATTCGGCTATTCCTTCTTTGTGATAGACGCTGATGAGCGCCCTGCGACTCGTCATGTTCATTCCCGGGTGAACAGGTCAATGACCATTAGGGAAGACTCAATCACCCCGAGCACTCACAACTTGATCTATTCTAAGCATCCCCACAGCAGTCTCAAGAGCGGCCTCTATGCTAGAGAGAATCGCTGAAGAGGGGTGTAAGACATCTTCTATTTCCTTCACCTCTCCTTGTTCAGTCACCCCGTATTCTCGCTTGACCTCATCTCTTGACTTCGTTCTGATCTCGAGAACGGTGTCAAGGCCCTCAGCACCTGCGTTCGATGCGAGGGCAAAAGGGATGCATTCCATTGCACGTGCAAATGCGTCCATAGCTAGGCGTTCTCTCCCGGGTTCGCTCAAACTGGCAGATCTAACCCCATGAGCGATTCTTGCGTGTATAGAGCCTGCACCAACCACAACGCGGGGGTCCGTCTCGCAGGCCGAGATCGATCGTATCGCGTCGTGTAAGCAGCGAATGGTTTCCTCTGATGCGGTGTCTGAGGTTCCACTAACTGATATGGTGACCAGTTTTGCAAGTGGGCATCCATCGATGGTGACGATGTCCTCCACCTGGTCGGATGCTGGTTTGCGAATCCATTCGACTGAGCCGCACTGGCCGAGCATTTCTGTATCAATGTCCATTACTCCATCAATTACCCTTGCATTAGTAGCGAGGGCTGCCTGCTCTATTTCAGATGAGTCGAGTTCGGATATCACTAAAATTTCAGAATTGGTAAGGCTGTGTAGGATATCTCTATCCACTTCTCCACCGCATAAAACGAGTCTTGCGCTGCTTTGAGATATGGATTGGACGATCTTCTCTTTTCTATTCTGCTCTTCAGCGATAAAGGAGTCGAGTTGCTCGGAGTCGGTGATTTTTATCTCTGCCAGCCGCGTCATTTTTCGTATTTTTAAATCCCCTCTGATCACTGCTACCGGTGCTTCTTTCAGATTATTTGGGGCGTTCTCTGAAGGGACCCTTCGCCTCAGAACGAGTCCTTGAACGAGCCTTGAGTCTCGTTGGCTTCCTTGTCCTGTTTTATGCATTCCAAAATTCTCGGTGGACACTTCAGGGACGTTTTGTCGTAAGATACGAAAGGCTTCGGACAGGATTGGTGAGAAATGTGGTGCGTCTACGCTTTTTCCAGTCATGGACGTAGTTGCTATCTTGGAAAGGTCCCCGTCGCTTACATCCCGCGATCTTGCGTTTACAACAGATGAGGAAATAGCAAGTGATTTTCGGTATCCGTCTACCACAGTAAGCGGGTGTAGGCCTCTTGAGAGTAGTCGTGTTGCCTCTTCGAGAAGTGCCCCGCAAATTAGCATCGTTGCCGTTACTCCGTCTCCACTCATTTCTTCCTGTGTCTTGCCCATTGAAACCATCATTCTCGCTGCTGGGTGTTTGACTAGAAGCTCTGCTACGATTCTGGCTCCATCGTTTGTAACGGCCATGCTCCCGTCTGTTTTGTACAGCATCTTATCGAGGCCCCGTGGGCCAAAGGTGGGGCGGAGGATATCCGAAAATACCCTCGCTGCCGCTATCATCTTCTCTTGTACTTCTGTACCATTAGTGATCCTCGTCTGGTCTTTGACGATGCGCACTGGGGCTGCTGGGCCTGACTCGGTCACGATACCTGCAGGAATTCCTGCATCAATAACCCTACGAGGGGCTAACGACGACCTCCTCGGCCTTTTCTTCGATTGCCTTTCCGGCTTCCGCCCTGGTCGCCGCCTCGCCACTCTCGCCCTGAACGGGTCTTCCACTCGCTCATATCTTGGATATCATCGTGTCTTGAATTGAGTCTCTTTCTCTGGTTTCTGGGAAGTTCACGAACTGACTTGACATCTAATTTGACTCCGAGTTGCTGCTCGATTCGTCTTATGTTTTGACCGCCTGGGCCGACAACCGCCCCAACAGCTGACTCATCGACGTAGATTTCTGCAGATGCGTCGGTCATGAATTTCGCAAAGGCGACGGAGATTCCTGTGATGCGTATGACTTGTCGCTTGAGTTCGTCTCCCGCCATCGCCATAGCTGGGCTGCTTCGACCGTCTTCTCCGCCGACAGGCACGACTGCGATTTCGCTCCCGAACGCAAACATCTCATGAGTGAGTTCGCCGCTTGGGAATCGACGTATCTCGATGACAGGACGAGATAAATCAGACTCCATCCCAGTGGGTGCTCTGACGACCATCTTAAGCTCCAATATCTCATGCACCTTTCCCTTCTCGATGTGTATGACTGTATCGAGCACCTGTGATATGAGCCCGAGTTCCACTTTACCCACGAGTCTTTGTATTGCTTCGAGCGCACTATTTGCATGTGTCACTCCTAAGAGGCCCACTCCAGCCAACCTGACGTCTCCGAATATCTCAAAGTCCCTGGATCGTCTAACTTCGTCGAATATGACGAAATCAGGGCGGACGAGAAATATCACTTCTGCGGTTTTCTCGAGGTCTCCTTCAAGTGGTGCGTATTGGGTTATTCTGTCTGGCAATTGGAGATCTCTTGGAGCCTCCATGGTCTTGACCATGGCTCCTACCTCATCGTCCAGGTAGGCTGCAATGGCCTGAGCGAAAGTCGTCTTTCCGGAGCCTGGCTTACCGACAACGAATACTCCCCGGTGATGATCCGAGAGCCTTCTTCTCAATTCCGGCTCGATTTCATAGTCTGAAAGAGAAAGATACGCAACTGGACGTACCACCGTAATCTCCCATGCATCTGAGAATGGGGGCCATGCACATGTGACCCTGAGATCACCGATCTGGAGGATTCGGCAGCCTTCCCTCTCGATCTCTACGAAACAATCGGAGCGGTCCGGATGCTGATCTACAACGGTTGCTAGCTCCTTTGAAAGGTCACTTACCTCCATCTTAGTCCATGGCTTGTCATCGATGGTATCTAGGCGTAGTTCGCTGATGTGCCCCCTCTTAGCACGAGGCAGGCAATCTGCTTTCAGGAACACAGTTGAGGTGGTTTCATCGGACAGTATTGTCTCCAACGATTCCGGGAGAGGCGGGTGATCGCCGAAGGCAGCCATGCAGGTATGCCATAGTGGGCTGTTTTGACCGTTGGGATGGTTTCAGTTCAGCACATTGACGCACCAGCGCAAGGATAGCGTGCTTGATGCGGCTATCAGAGCGGCTTGTGAAAGGGGCCATGCGAGGGTGGTGGAAAAGTAATGAGTCTGGATCGCTGTGAATAGAACGATTGCGAAGGCATCGAGTGCGTGGCTCCTGCTGAGCTGTGCTCCTTCGGATATCTTAGACCAATTTCGCATGACTGAAATCAGTGTCGCAAGCACGGCTAGGATCGCCAAGTGCCCCAAGACCCATGCGACGTTTGCGCCAAAGGCGCGCACGAGAGTATCGTAGGCTTCACCCATGAGGGGGTCAGCCACATTCACCATGTCCCTGCGGGTCGGGTATTGTTCTTGAGCGTCTCGACTGGTTATGGTCAGCGCAGTATATCTGATGGCCCCGCCTCGCATAATCGATGAAGTCACGGTATCGCGCCACGGGCATTCTGTTCTGTGTCGCTTTCATCTGGGGCATGACGTTCATCTGGATGAAGCAGGCGCTGACATCTGCCGAAGTGATTCTTCCTGATGTTGATGGTCGGTGGGTAGCGATGCATTTCGTTGCATTTCGGTTCCTGATTGGGACGATTGGCACCCTGGTCATTCTGCGTGCATCGCGATCCGGGTTCAGTGATCCAGAAGTCTGGAAAGGTGGTTTCTCCCTCGGTCTTATTCTCATTCTTGGGTTTCTCATTCAGATGTTTGGATTGACTGACGTGACGCCGGCCGTCTCGGCTTTCCTCACTAGCCTGTACGTCGTTTTCACAGCCATAATGGGTGTCGCCCTTGGCAGGCAGCGGGTAACATCGTTCATGATTTTCGGGGTACTTCTAGCGACCTTCGGCGCGGGATGGATTTCAGGGCCACCGAGGGTCGAGTTCGGGATCGGTGAGTGGCTCACTGTGGTCAGCGGGTTCCTATTCGCAGCGCACATCATAGTCACTGATAGGGTAACCAGGTTGGTTGACCCCATTCAATCTACGGGTACGATGATGGTTACAGTCATGGTGTTGGCATTTGCCATTCTAGTGCTCGATCCATTGGGGTATGGGGCTGAAGGATGGTTTTCAGATGCTGTCGAGTTGATGCGAAGCGCAGAATATGTCATTCCGCTCGCCCTTTGCGGCTTCTTCGGTTCATTTGTGGCGCTGGCTGCTCTGATGCGATATCAGAAGGAGATAAGCCCCGTTCGCGCTGCGCTCGTCTACGCGTTTGAGCCCGTGTGGGCTGCTGTTGTGAGTTTGTTACTTGGGTTGGAAGGGGATCCCACGATGTGGTTGTTCATCGGCGCAGGCGCCTTGCTGATAGGCAATCTCATTATCGAGCTAGAGCCACGGGAAGTTGTATGAGCGGGTCCATTGTATCGATCAATGTTAGCCCTGACGGCGGGGTGCCCAAGTATCCTGTTGATTCTGCTTTCCTTCGCAAGAGTGGAGTTGAGGGTGATCGTCAGAACGATCTGAAGCACCATGGCGGCCCGAATCGTGCAGTTTGCATCTTTTCTAGCGAGGTAATCGAAGAGTTGAGGGCTGAAGGGCATCCAATTGAGACCGGTTCGGTTGGGGAGAATCTGACAATATCTGGTTTAGATTGGAACCTTATTCATCTGGGTTCTCAGTTGAATGTTGGAGATGCATTGATTGAGATTACTGGGCCGGCTACACCATGTAAGACCATCAAAAATTCGTTTACTAAAGGCGATTTCTCGAGAATATCTCAGAAGAAGAATCCAGGTTGGTCTAGGTGGTATGCGAGGGTGATTGAACCCGGACTTGTAGAGACCGGCGACTGGATCCGGATCGTAGATGCCTGATTCGCCATCGTGATATACGAAGTTAATGCCCCCTTCACTCCGAGCAGAGGTACCCGAGTGGTCAAAGGGGCTGGGATGAGGTCCCAGTGCGTAGTGCTTCGCAGGTTCTAATCCTGCCCCCTGCACCAAAAAACC
>DAVB01000032.1 GCA_002505455.1 Euryarchaeota archaeon UBA52
AATGCGTTAACAAAGCGTTAACAAATCATTAAAAATAGCCTAATTATGATATTTTAAGAAAAATAAGACAAATTAATACGTTAATATCAATTAAATTTGCGTAATTATACGTTAATACTAAAGACAACTTGCTACAGCCAAGATACATGGAAGGACAACCGTCTCTGTTGGACCTTCCCAGCCTAAGTGGCAATCCGTTTGAAGTTAGGCCTCTCTCCATTGGTCAAGCAGAAGATCTGATCGGCAGAGACGACATTGTAATTGAATGCCGAGAACACATGATTTCAGCTTCTCCAAGGATGTGCATAATTTCAGGAGCACGAGGATCAGGGCGCACATCTCTGTTGAATGCAATCGCTTCACAGACACCGCATCCCTTCATCAGCGATTATTGGCCAATGGATGGAGATCCTGTGAAGAATATGGTCACCCAAACTGCAGCGCATTTCTTGAGCCACAATTTGCCATCCGTGGTATCAGAGACAATATTGCAACTGTCTGAAGAGTTGGAAAGGAAGGATGGCCCAATCCCGCTCATAGCCTTTGATTTACCATATAATGTCGAAGTAGATCGAGTAATACCTAGAATTGCTCAGATAATGCAGAAGATGAGGGCGCTTGTTGTATTTACCATGCTGCCAAAGCAACTGCAATCGTTAGATGAGGAAACACTGGAGATTTTCGACACACCATATGCTCTCAAAAATCTCGAGCAGATTGAGATTCAATTGCTGGTTGATAGGAGAATAGCACGTGCTGCAAGACAAAGATGGATAATACGGCCACTTCTTCTAGAAAAGATTCACGAGTTGACAGAAGGACTTCCAAGAGCTGTAGTTCGAACGCTCAGAGGCCTTGTTGATGAGAGTAGGGGCATGAAGGGTAGCCAAGGCTCTTTGGAACGCTTGGTGCGTTGGTCGGACGCTCCTATGGCTATTGATTCCGAAACCCCTCATGTGGCTGAGAATCCATCGGAGCAAAAGCCGGCTGTAGCAGGTGCGATATCATCAATCTACGAATATGGGTTGCCACAGTTTGATTCAGTACCAGACGCAGACATAGAAACCGATCTATCAGGTTCACTGGAACCACAAGAAAATCAAAATCGCCCGGAGTCAATCTCCAATACATTAGACGATCAAGAGAAAGAACCGCCAATGGATATTTCAGAACCAACTGAAACACTTGAACAACATGAAATTATCCAACCTTCTAAAGATGAGGCTGCGGAAATACCCGATATCAAGCCACAAAATGTGCCTGAGCCTGCTGATGGTGGATTTATCTGGATGGAACCAGGAACAGAGCCTCCCCCGCTTCCAGAACCACCTGTAGAAAAATCACAAGGGGGCTCTTTCTCTGGACTTTACAGGAGAACAAGCACCGCTACGTTTGAGATGCCAGTAGGCGGCGATGGAAACCGTGTCATCGATGCAAGCCAAAAGCCACTGGAACCCCATGGAGTGAAATCAAGGGTGCAGATAGAACCCTCATTGTTCCGCTCCGATGAAAACCCTCCAGACAATACGCCAGTATTGGCAACTGAAGAGGCCGTATGGACTGTTGATGGCCAATTTGAGGCCAACCTGCCTCCTCCTGTCGAGGAACGCCAAGAAATACAGTTCGACGATTACCTTGACTCCAGGCCGAATTCATTTCAAGAAGAGACGCAACCTACCAAGATATCATTTTCATCAATCTCTGAGCCTTCATGGGAAGCTCCAGAGGCATTCGTAATGTCCTACTCGAGAAGCCTCACACAAGCAGAGAAGATAGTGCTCTCAGCCTCATCGGTACGCGATATATCCCCTTCAGACCCGGAGATACAAGCAAGACTCGAGGTCGGCCGTCCAAGGCTGTCACAGATATTCAATAAACTGAAGAGAAACGGTTACTTGATTGTAAGGAAGGAAGGGAGAACACGATATTTCAGAATAAGTAAGGAGGCTTCCGATGCCCTCAGATAACCATGAAAAGACGACCCTAAGTAAGGAACGAGTTTCCGGATACATCGCAATATCAAAAGAAGCACGTGCGAAGGCGACCCCAAAAGATCTGGATAACGAACAGGAGAAGAACCTCGAATCCATGATGAGGATGTTCGATGACTATCTCTCAGATGCTGAGTATTTCCTGTCTGAGGGAGATCTGATTCGAGCTTTCGGAGCAGTGAATTACGCACATGCATGGATCGACTCAGCTGTGAGGATTGGATTGATGGATGGGCATGACGACGATCGATTGTTCACCTTGCCATAAGCAGCCTCATGGAATAAGATAAAACTAAGATTTCGATTTGTATCGATTCAATCAACGAGCCTCAGAGAGTATCCGCTTGTAACTTCGATATACGAACCTCCAGCGCTAACTAACCTCTCTTTCAATCGCTTATCTACAGTGAGTACCGGCCAACCGCTATCCACTGACACCTTCACGAGCATATCATCAGTATGCTTCATGCCTTCAATGTCAGGCATTCTCTCCGATCTTTGTTCGAGTAGATCCAGCAATAGGCCGCCCCTCTTATTCGACAGACTCTCCAACTCCCTTGCCACAGAGTCTAGAACCAACAATTTCGGCGAACCGATAATCGGAGCCATGGCAACATCCAGATTCAATCTAGCATCGACTAATGCTGCCCAACCACATGCGTCTATTATTAGGCCGGACAGGCATATCACTCCTTGATGGCTGCATGCCCAATCAGCCTCCACCTCGAACCGATTCTTCGAGACAGCGTTATCCTGCTTCCAACTTCTGCACAGATAGGGAGCCTCAACTTTAGTTTGGCATTCTTCCCTTTGATCTGCGATACTGTACCTACACTAGTGGCAGTAGCCGAATTCAACATCAACATCTCCCCTGATTGAAGCGGCCTAACCTTTTCCGGGGCCTCACCGGACGAGGACACCATGACATCCAGTAGAACCAGATCAATGTTAAGATCCGTCCAAACAGGCGGCAACTCCCCTTCCTTTGCCATAACTTGGCCTGAAAGATCATCCGCCTTTGTGACCATCGGGTCAAGAGGTGTAGATATCCCGCAGAGGCCCCCAGCGTGCACCGAATCAAGTGAAAGACCCCCTCCCTTGATCCCTTGAATACGAGTCTTAATCGGCTCCCAATTTGTTTTGGATCCCTTTGTTATCCTCCTTCCCGGCGCGATGAGTATGTCGTCCCCCACAGAAAATGAGCCTTTGACGACACTTCCGCCAATTACGCCGCCTTTCAGCTGATTAGGCCTTAGGCCGGGTCTGTTTATGTCGAAAGACCTGGCCACATACATCAGGCCATGCTCCTCATCAGTCCTCTCAGGAGTAGGTATGATTTTTTCAATGGCCTCAATCAAGGCATCCAGATTGACGCCCTGTTGTGCCGATATTGGGATGACTGGCGCATCAGAAGCGATTGAATCTTTCAGGAAATCTTTGATTTCCCTATGCGACTCGATTGCTCTTTCCCTTGTTACTAAGTCAATCTTGTTTTGAACGACTACTATGTTTTGTATGCCTGCAATTTCAAGAGCAGCCAGATGCTCTCTTGTTTGTGGTTGAGGACAAGTTTCCGTGGCTGAAACCAGCAATAGCGCCCCATCCATGATCGAAGCCCCGGATATCATCACAGCCATCAACGTCTCGTGGCCAGGCGCGTCAACGAAGGATACTACCCTTGCCAACTCATTCGGATCATCGCCTTCTCCTCCGGGCTTCTTTCCCGTGGGATAGAATTCACCTTCAGAAGTCCGGTAGAATGCAGTATCTGCATATCCAAGTTTGATGCTTATGCCACGCTTCCTTTCCTCTGAATGCGTGTCGGTCCAGACCCCGGAAAGAGCCTTTGTCAAAGTCGTCTTCCCATGGTCGACATGGCCAACCATGCCAATGTTGACTTCAGGTTGAGATGGTAGCGATGTTGCCATTTATCTCCCGCCGATTCACTCCTCTTCGGAGGATCCAGCGGAGGCCTCGTCCTCTAGTCCGAAGATCACGCCGAGAGGCCGCTTGCCATAGTCGACTACTTTGAGATTGATTTGACGGGTACTCTGGCTGATTACATTGCCTCTGAGGTTTCTCCGCCTCCTTATGCCGTCATACTTGTATCGGTATATCTTGCTGTTCTTATTCACATACCTCTTTCCTTTGTATCCGACTCCAGGGCTAACTAGTACAGGCTTCACCCCTCCTCCGTCTAGGTCCGGACGCATTGCCCTTCCCGTTATATCGGACCCACCAGTGATTTCCAATGTGTATCCAGTGAGGGTCTGGTCCCCATCTCCTACAAACATGCCATCAACAGTGTCGCCGATTCTCTTCCCGAGAAAGTGGTTGTACCCTGTACCGGTGATATCGATTGCGAATGAGCGTCCCTTTGCCTTCGGATCAGTATCGTTGAGTACTCCCTTGAAAGACTGATCACCTGCCATTGCGCACACCGAGACAGGCGATGCGACACTCGACCCCTATAAGAGCGGTTCGGAGCCTCATCGTGCCTCAGTTGGACGATAGAACGCTGGAAAGTCGTGTTTCTAATACCCCGGGCGACATGTTTGACATGGTGATGTGCTGGGTCCGTCCTCGCCCCTTCGTTGCCGAGGCTGTTTGACTATCAATCATCCCAGATTGCTCCAGGGATTTCACGTGCTTCCAGAATGTAGTGTACCCCCGTGGCTCAAATCCAAACTCCTCGCAGACCACATGATACAGTTTCAAGGCGTCTCCACTCGATATCACGTCTTCCTTCTTCAGTCGTCTGCATATTGCAAGTAGAATCAACTTCTTATGTTCAGATAGATCATCTACCTGATTTGGCTCCACGGACGCGCTCCTCATTTTGCTTGGATGTATGTCTCCTGTCTCGACCTGTCCCTTGCCTTCTCTTTCTGCCCGAATAATCGCCGCTTCCAAGAGTTCTATCGCCAATCGCGCATCACCAGATTCTGCGGCATACCTAGCTATCTTCCCAAGAACATCTTCTCCAATTGAACCTTTGATGCAGGACGCTTCCGCTCTTTGACGAGCTATCTGAAGGAGTTCATCCCTATTGTATGGGTGGAGATTCATTCTGCTACTAGCGCCGAGTCGAGAAATTATGGCAGGCTCAAAAAGCCTCAGAAGAGAAGCGTCCTGGCTGACTAAAATAATCGACATAGTGCCTCTTTCATTCTGACCCTCGTCGATCCTCAACAGCCTGTATATCAGATCCGTGCTGTCTCTTCGAATCATCACATCTACTTCGTCTAAGACAAGGAGCATATGCGCGTTATGTGTTCTAAGATACCGTTTGATCGACTGAATCATTTCACCCGCACTGAAACCTCTCTCCGGGTGTCGCTCATCGAGGCTTACTGCTATTTGCTGCAATACTTGGGGGCCCGATGGGTGATTTCTGCAGTTAACATGAACATGCACGATCTTCCTTCGTCCTTCCAAGTGCTTCCTGAGATCGTTTGCAAATACCTGTGTGAGCACCGTCTTCCCCGACCCAACCGGCCCAGTTATCACAGCCTTGCAACTCGTATCCGGATTCTCTATCTGTGAAAATATTGATGCAAGCTCGGACAGAGAGTCATCCCGTCCAACCAGCGTATTTGGTGTCCAATCGTATGATAGCGGCGATCTATCGACAAGGATTTTCCCAGCACCTATACGGTCCAGGTAGCCAGCCATACGACAATATTCGTATCACACCGCTCTTAGAGATATCCGGGGAGAGGGCACATTCAGTGAATCTGGTCAAATCGGTATCCATTTTCCCATTTTTTCTCCCCAAGGGCCACTTCGAGTTCATAGGGAGTTATCATCGGTTTTGCATACTTGACAGCATCATCAATGGCTATTCGAGGGCATGCTGTATTCACGAAAACATCGACTGGGTAGAAGTCAATCAATTCGGGCCCCACGTGCTCTATTGCTAGAAGGAAACCCTTCTTGCCATGCTTCTCCAATTTCTTCTTCATCCTTAGAGCCAAATTCCGCCTCATCTGTCCGGGCTTCGCACCTATCAATATGCCAAATCTATTCTTGTCCATCGAAGACATGATCAATCCTGAACGCTGTCTAAGTATTCTCTCAATCCTTTCCTTGCCCATTTCCTTGGCCTCGCCAGTGTATGGGTCCAGCATTGCGAGGGGCTTTCCGGTATGCAATACTAATCCAATCGGATGGAAATCTCCGCTTCCCAAGAATATGTAATGCCCTACCGTAGGATCGTCGCCTGAATAGTTGCAGCCGAGTACCTGGCCTGGGAATGACAACCTTGCGCCACCTACTGGAATTGTGACATCAAACCCCGCCTGTTCAAAGTGATCCTTGTAGGTCGGTAGTAAGTGCAAATGTTGTATGCTCCCCACTAAACCGAGTTTCGTATCTGTCAACGGTGCGACTCTGCCAACCATGTCTTCAAACCGATCCACCCCCTCTATTTCGGACAATACTGCCTCAGATGAGTCATTCATCCGATTAATGGCAATGTCTCGATGAGCGTGTAAATAGGGGAGAACCGGTGCGATTTCAGGGCTCCCCTCATACGTGACTGGGATGAAATGAGTGGGCATGCCTGAATCGATATTCATCTGAGAATGGCCCATGTGCGCCACCAGTTCAGCTCCGATGTTTTGCATTTTGTCGTGAACTAGGTCACAGGCACCGTAGCAAGGATCCGCAGAAAGAACTACTCGAGCTGAGGTTTCAGTCTCAATTTTATCCATCATCTCGAGAGCCTGCATCTTGAGCCCTTCAGGAACCTGAAGAGCCACCAGCCGGTGGTCATTCTCCTTTATTCTGGCTACTAGATCATCCAATTCGAAGTCATGACGATCAAGGTCCATGATGACAGCCAATTGATCGGGCCATGGACGCCTATTTCATCGGTTGCATAGATTACTGGCAATTCATCCTCATCATTCGAAGAGGTTTCTCACAATCGAATTCAACTTATCCCTCTTTTCAGAAAGTGAACACCCTGCTCTTATCGAATCAAAATACGAGCAATTAAGCGTATTATCCGGAGTTCGTAATACATGAGTTATGCTCGGGCCATTACTGAGATCGTTCCGACTCATGTAGTCCGGGAAGGAGGCGGATTCAAGGTTCGTCGGCCATACAGGATGGGGAGAGTGATGAGCCCATTTTTGTTGATCGACGAAATGGGCCCTGTTAATTACGGACCCGGAGAAGCACTAGGTGCACCATGGCATCCACACCGCGGATTCGAGACCGTGACATACTTGTTGGACGGCAGGATGAGGCATGAGGACAGCGCAGGTAATAGCGGAGAGCTAAATCCAGGCGATGTCCAATGGATGACTGCTGGACGCGGAATCATCCATTGCGAGGAGCCTCAAGAAGAGTTCCTCAGAACAGGAGGGAGAACACACGGCTTCCAGATATGGGTCAATCTCCCTTCATCTCACAAAATGATGGAGCCGAGATACCAGGAAGTCCCATCATCCGATTCTCCAATTGTAGAGCAAGATGGGGTTTGGGCTAGAGTTATCGCTGGTGAGTGCATGGGCACAACTTCATCAATCGACACAAAGATACCAATCACGCTCATTCACGTTAAAATGAATGCAGGAGCACGTTTGACCCAGCAGTTGGCATCGGGCCTGAATGGGATGATTTACGTATTCGGTGGAAGGATAGCATTGGAAAATAGGATGCAAGTCAAAGCTAATCCAATACCGCTTGGAATACTATCGAAACAGCAAATTCAAGATGGCGAACTAGCCCTTCTTTCAGATGGTGACGAAATTCTGATTAAATCCGGGTCAGAATCTGAATTCTTGATCCTCGCAGGCCCGGAATTGAATGAGCCAATAGAGCGTTATGGCCCATTTGTCATGAATACCCGGGAGGAAATCCATCAGGCACTCTCGGATTATAGGAATGGTACCTTTTTGAGATGAATAATCAATCTTGAAGATTCCAATCATCCAGCCATCTGGACCTCGCCATCTACAATTTCGATACGAGCCAACGACCGTATTGGCCATTCTGGGCGTTCCTGATTCAGTCTTGCACGACCTTCGCCCTTCTCGATGGCAATTATGACATCTTGGAGGATTACCCCCATTTCCTCTAGCTTCTCGAGAAGTGGCTCGAGGGTCCCTCCTGTCGATATCACATCGTCGACAATTACGATTCTCTCGCCGGGCATTATATCGTTGATGTATATCGTTGAGCTGGAGTATCCAGTTGAAACATCTACGGCGACCTCGCCCTCCATTCCATAGGACCTCTTCCTAATCACGACAGTCGGAATCCCCGTGGCATCTCCAACAGCTGCCAGAAGTGGAAGGCCCATTGCTTCCACGCTTGCTATCAGATCAACGCCTTCCCAGTTGGTCGATTCTACAATCAGGGTTGAAACAGCTTTCAGGACTTCAGGATCCATTCTGGGGATCCCGTCTGAAATTGGATGAATAAAATAGGGATAGTCCCCTTTCCAAATGATCGGAGCACCTTTCAGAGACTCTTCTAAAACTCTCATCGGATCAAGGTCGCCCATGTGGTACGGTCTCAGACTAGACCCTTCAATGTCTCGGCACCCTTCACGACTTTTATCGTGCAAGGAGTTGGTAGCTTCATGCTGGCCTTTCGCAATGCGTCGCGGGCCTCCAAGTAGAAGTTCGGTCTGGTGTGTATTGAAATGACAACTTCTCCGCGCTTCACTCTGGCTGCCGTCCCCACGTTCTTGCCGAATGACAGCCTCATTCCCTGTGAAACACGATCTGCACCAGCACCTGTGGCCTGCTTGTTTTCGCGAATCACGTGATGAGGGTACTTGTGAACACGCAGAGCATAGCCGGTTTCAGCGGCTGCATTACGAATTGTGGCATTTGAGATTTGCCGAGCGGCTTCAAGCGCAGTATGGCGAATTTGACAGGAATCATCAGCGGTTAGTGTAAGAATCACCTCGAAGCCATCTGCTTCAGCAACTGTTCTGTTTCCCATGTGGTACCTGAGAATTCTGTTGTTAGGTACACCGCCAGTGTACTTTCTTCGGGTATAGGCTGGGCCTTTGATCCGGCGATACATCTTCGCTGGCTTGCGTGCCATCTCAATCCCTCAGTCCGCGGCGACCGGCCGTTCGTATTTAATCCTGAAGGGGGTTTCTACCTGCTCTTCCCACCGCCTCGCTCTCGCTCTGGACGACCCTCACGCCAAGTACGATGAGTGCGAATCCCAACAGGAGTGAGGCCCCCAGTCGCTCATCAAGAAGCAGCCAACCACCGAGGACCCCGAAGGGCGGCACTAGAAACACATAGGAAGAGGCGGAGGTCGCACCAATCTTCTCGACACCAACGACGAACCATATGTAGGCCAGAACGGTGGATAGGATGCTCAGGTACAATATAGCCAAGAGATCCTCGTTGCTGGGGGCTTTGAAACCCCCTGTGTAAACATCCGCCAGCCACCATGGCGTGAGTAGGGCCGTTCCAACGAGAGAGTACCACACTACAATTTCAGAGGAACTGGCACCGTAGTCTCCCTCAGTCTCGAGCATTATACGAGTAATATTGGTCGCAGTGGCCCAGCACAGTGCTGCGAGTAATATCATGAAGTCGCCTTTCAGCCTGTCATTCAGGGCGATATCGGTGTTAGGGCTCCACCCCGTCACCACTGCGACCCCGATGAAGGCAAGGATTAGGCCATAGACCATCCTTGCAGTGATTCTCTGACCGAGGAAGGGAGATGCGAGCAATACCGTGAATATGGGATTCATGGTGATTATCAGCGAGGCGTCTCCCGCGGCGGTGAACTTCATCCCGTGCATGAACAGGAGCTGGTACCCCATCACTGCAAAAACGGCAATGAGGAGAACACGCACCCATGCATCTCTGGAATCAGGCAGCCAGCGTACTTGCTCGCCTCTGGCTGATCTGTAGAAGAACCACAGGTAGAACGCTAACATACAGACGATGTATCGCATCCACGCCCCCGTGGCTGGGGGCAAGGACAATGCAAGCATGCGGCCGATGGCCCACGATCCCCCCCAAATGATGGCAACCAGCAACATGAGGAAATGAACATTGAGCGTGCTCCTGTTGTACACAACATCACCTCATTTCATGATTGCAATAATTTCAACAGCGTCTTTGTGAAGTTGGGGTGAGTGGCTCCGACGCAATCATGGCCCATGATTACCCCTCCAACACGACTTGCTAGGGCAAGAGCCGTCATAGCCACGCGATGATCGTTGTATGTCTCTACCTTGAATTTAGGGCTGATCAAGGTCTGCCCACCAGGCACCTCTATGATGCCGCCGTCTTTAGAATAGACAATCATTCCGAATGACGAGAGAAGCTCTACTGTAGTCTTAACCCTATGAGATTCCTTGCGACCAACATGCCCTATGCCGGTGATAGTCCCTCCCGCTCCTATCGCAAGTAGTGCTGCCGCAGGCGTAATGAGGTCGCTCGCATCAGACAGATCCAGACTTTCCACGTCATTCTCGTGGAGTGATTCTATTGCATTCCCGAGAAGTTTTGAATTCAAATGCATGGAGGTTCCAAGATCGACAGAATGCAGCCTTTCCAACAGCATGATCACAGGAACAAGGCTTCTCTCCGGGGGGGCTTCCACCTTTTCAGGTAAAACGATGTCCCATGGCTTGATGGTGAGTGAATTTTCTGAGAACTTATTTTCTGACCCGGTTAGATTCGCAATTTCATAACTAAGATCTAGATACCCCTTGCTAACAGGCTTCCCGTGGATATGTACCTCTAACTCCACCTTCATTGATGGAGACGCTATGAGCAGTGCCGAGAGTGGCTGACTTCCTTTAGACAGATCCAGTTCGATACTGCTGGAATTTGGGGGGCCAGATATCCGCACTGAACCGTCATTTGAGCGCTCGAAATCGCAACCCATTGCCAAGAGAGCGCTGGAAAGAACATCGAATGGACGAGACCTCAGTGAGGAGTCTCCGGTAATCGAAGTCTCCATTGGCAGCGATGAGCACAGAGACATCAACATCCTGAAGCCGGTTCCTGAGTTTCCGAGATCGAGGACATCATTAGTATGAATCGGGAATCCGACATCTGAAATGCCCACTAGTATCTTATCGCCCATCATTTCTATTTTGGCACCCAGCTTATTCAAATTGGAAATAACTCTTCTGATGTCCTCTCCGACTTCCCCCTGATGATGGATTTCCATCTTACTTTGAGACTGTGAGGCCAACATAAGCCACCTTATGACGTGGCTTTTGGAAGCCGGAAGACACCAATCTGCATCCTCGGCAATACTAGATCGGGGTATCTCGATCATGATACGCTCACGGGGATGAGTCGATTGAACCCTCGCTTCTGATCCAGTCTCCGAAGTCACTCGACTCATCCCAAGAATTCCCCCTCTGATCAATGATACTCATTTCCAAGGTCTCTTCCAGGGTTCCCGTCATTTTGACCAGATTGTTTCTGTGTAGCAATCTCGGACTCAATCCAGGAAGTAGTATAGAGATGGCCCTAGGGACTCTTCCGGGATATACCTGATTTACATGACCAACTATGTTTGTGGTGCAGGTATTGGTGATTGTGTTGTACCATTCAGGCTCTACGCTAAGTTTGTTGGTCCTCCTGAGATAGGATTCAAGCATCCTTCTCTCGTTCCCCGGACCTAGAACAACAGCTTCGAAGAGATGCGTTACAGATTTCTTCCTGCACCTCGTCCTAACCCCGATAACATCTCTCTCTGTTGCCCAGACGTAGATTAACTCGTATTGGCGAAAAAGCCCCTTTAGGGGGTGGTAACGTTCACCCTTCTCTCTTCGAACCTCGATTGAACAGGCGATCCTCTCCCCGTCTTCAGTCTCGAAACTCATTATCGTATGTGCCATCTGTCTTTTAGAGGGATCAAAGTACTCTAGCACGAACCATATCTTCGACATCTTGTTGAGGTCTATTTTGACATCGATCCACCTTTCATCGAAGTCCCTGGTGCTTCTCCAATTGAAGTCTCTGACGTTACGAATGGTCACCATATCCCCATCGAAATCTGCAGTCGCCATCCTCTCATTGTCGTTGACCCATGATCTGTCGTTTGATGGCCTGAGGCTGAGATGCCTCAGTATAACCCAAATCAGGAATGATAGTGCTAACCCGCCCACCAATAGTACTACAGAGGAAAAACCAACAGCAACCGACCCGCCTCCTGACCCGGCTTCCATCAATACCCAGGGCCCCAGTCAAACGCATGAACCCTCCCTCGACAGGATGTGGCGCGGCAGGGGAGATTCGAACTCCCGAGGTGAGACACCACTGGATTAGCAATCCAGCGCAATGGCCAGGCTATGCGACTGCCGCAATGTTCCGGCGACCCAAGATTCCGGCTTAAGGCGAGCGGTTGGAATCATTATTCCTCTTCGTTGATTTCAGAATCGTCATTATCCCCATCGATGAGTTCAGATGGGAGGCGTGCTACAAAGATGATCTCATCAATATGGGACTCCTTCTTGGCGTCCCTGAGCTCCATTATTCTGGTGCCCTTGGTGACTTTGCCCAGGGTCTCTTTAGTCTGAGTCGCAGGCATGCGGATCATCATCCCCTTTTCAGTCAGCATGAATAGCTGATCAGAGAGGTCTGGGATTTGTCTGACACCGATAATTGAGTCTGCATCAGATAGGGCCATCGTTCGAACCCCTTTCGTGCCTCTGTTGGTTTTCCTGTAACCATCCCTCTCCATCATCGGCTCGCCTTCATCGTCGAAGAGTGGGACGCCATCTTCGCTAATCTCTTGAATCATATTGCCGGAGCCCAATCGACTGCGCTTTGCCATCCCATACTTGGAAATTGTCAGCACGCTCGTATCGAAGTCATCAGTCACAATCATGCCCACTACACTATCGCCGGTTTGCAACTTCATTCCCCCCACTCCTTGGCTGACTCTGCCTTGTACCCTGACTGTGTGGGTCATGTGGACCTCCCCAGTTGACGGATCCTCCCTTGTCTTGACTTCAGACGGCAAGAACCGACATGCATACCCTCCAGAGGATACCAGGACCACATGATCTGTTTCAGTGGCCGGTCTGACTTGAACCAGAGAGTCATCTTGTGTTGCAAATTTCAGGGCGTACTTCCCGTTTCTATTGATTTTCACGTATTCCGAAAGATGACTTCGCTTTATCCTGCCCTGGCTTGTTGCGAAGATGAGGTAGTGCCCCTCCGGGTTCTCAATCAAATCCCTGTCAATCGGCAGTATCGAGATGACCTTCTCTTCCTCTCTGAAACCCTCTAGCAAATTGCGTATGTGCGTACCTCTCCCATACCTGCTAGCGGAAGGCGTTTCCCATGCGCGTAATCCGTAAACTCGACCTTGATTAGTGAAAATTAGTAGCCTGTCTTTGGAGAAGCAAGTTACGATCGCCGCAGGAGCGTCTTCCTCCTTGGTGGTAACTCCTTTGAGCCCCTTACCTCCTCGATTCTGAACTCGGAATGCCTCAACAGGAAGATGCCGGATGTAATCTTGCTGCGTCAATGAAATTACAATCGCCTTCTCTTCAATCAGATCTTCTCTGTCCATTGAGAGCGGCATAGGGTCAATCATGGACCGTCTTTCATCTCCGTGCTTCTCCATCATCTCATCTAATTCCCCGATTAAGATGTTCAGACGCCTGGTTCTGGATGCGATTATGTCTGCGAGGTCTTCAATTTTGATTTTCAACTCTTCAAACTCATTCTTGACCTTCTCTACATCTAGGCGACTGAGTTGGTATAGGCGACGTTCTGCGATCGCCTTGGATTGAGGTTCTGTGAAATCAAACGGAGCAACGCCTGATATCTCTTCTTTACCTTGGAGCACTGCTTCAAATTGATCTCTGCTTGAACTGGATCTGCCGACTTTAATCACATCGCCAATTCTGTCTTGAGCCTTGACGAGACCCTCCAAGATATGCGCGCGGGCCTCAGCTTTTTCTAACTCAAAACCAGCACGCCTCTCGACAACGGATTCCCTGTGCTCGACATACGTGTGGAGCATTAATGGAAGAGTAAGGAGGACAGGCCTTCCATCCAATATGCCCATCATGTTGGCTGAGTACGACTCCTGCAATCTGCTGGATTTGAACAGTTGATTCAGGACCGCGTGAGGGTCGGCGTTGTTCTTCACTTCAATCACTACGCGAATGCCTTCCTTGGATGACTCATCGCGGATGTCTCTTATTCCCACCACAGATCCCTTGGAAACTAAGTCTGCTATGTGGACAAGCATGTCTGATTTCTTTACCTGATATGGTATCTCGTGGACAACAATCCTCTTGCCCTTTGAGTCTTCATGAACATCGCATTTCGAGCGGACATGGAACCTCCCTTTTCCGGTAGAGTACATGTCGTGAATTCCGTCTAATCCGTGAATCGTTGCCCCTGTTGGGAAATCAGGACCCTTGACATGCTCCATGTACGCCTCGATGGGGATACTCGGCATTTGCTGATTTTCGACACCCTCCTCAAGTATCGCTCCAACGTGCAATCTGATCGCTCCAGCAACTTCATTGATGTTGTGAGGAGGGATTCTTGTTGCCATTCCGACAGCGATACCATCGCTTCCATTCAGGAGTAAGTTGGGTAATCTTGCTGGAAGGACGGTGGGCTCCATGTCGGAATCATCGAAATTAGGCTGGAAATCCACAGTTTTCTTGTCTATATCTTCTAGCATGTGCTTGGAAATCTTGTCCAGCCTGCTCTCAGTGTACCTCATCGCCGCCGGAGGATCGCCATCTATCGATCCGAAGTTGCCCTGACCATCTACAAGCGGATATCTCAGTGAGAACTCTTGCGCCATCCTAACCATTGTATCATAGATCGATTGATCGCCATGGGGGTGATATTTACCCATGACTTCACCAACTGAACGCGCGGACTTACTGTATTTCTTCTCGGAGGTATGCCCTCCTTCGTGCATTCCATAGAGCACACGGCGGTGAACCGGCTTGAGACCATCTCTGACATCGGGCAAGGCCCTGCCAATGATGACGGACATTGCGTAGTTGATGTAAGACGTCTTCATCTCCTTATCCAGAGAATGGTTCAGGATGTTCTCGTTGCTGACCGGCTGGCCGGCATCTTCACTCTCTTCAGATGTCAAGATTAGTCACCTCCTTAGCATGCTTTTCGATGAACGCCCTTCGATCTGGAACATCCTCTCCCATCAATATCTCGAATAGCCTGTCTGATTCTTCTGCGTCTTGGACAGTGACCTTCAGCATGGTCCGGGTCATCGGATTCATTGTGGTGTCCCATAGTTGCTCGGGATTCATTTCGCCGAGACCCTTGTACCTCTGAATACCGATCTTCGTGTTGGGGTTGTCGCCCTGTAATTCCAACATCACCTTGTCCCGTTCTTCATCCGAAAATACGTATTTGCTCACTCGACCCTTTGTCAATTGGTAAAGTGGCGGCTGAGCGATATACACGTGACCATCAACTATTGCAGGCCTCATGAATCTCCATAGGAATGTCAGCATCAATGTCCTAATGTGGGCACCGTCGATGTCTGCATCACACATTATGATTATCTTGGAATATCTTAGTTTCTCAGAGTCAAACGACCCCTCTTCTTCGCTATTGTTGCCGACTCCAGCCCCAAGAGCTCGAATCATGGTTTGAATTTCTTGATTCTGAAATACCTTTGCAGCATTGTGTTTTTGCCTTTCCACATTGAGAATTTTTCCACGCAAGGGGAGAATTGCTTGAATTCGACGATCTCGCCCGGTCTTCGCAGAACCTCCCGCAGAATCGCCCTCCACCAGGTACACCTCGCACTCACTCGGATCCCTGGATTGACAATCTGCCAGCTTTCCTGGCAGACCCCCTCCCTCCAGAACTCCTTTCCTACGAGTTAGGTCTCGAGCCTTCCTAGCTGCTTCTCTAGCCTTGGAAGCTAGAAGCGCCTTCTCGACTATCTGCTTCGCAACAGAGGGATTCTCTTCGAAGAACTCCCCTAGTTTGTCATAAACAATGGTTTGGACTATGCCAGTCACTTCGCTGCTGACCAACTTGTCCTTTGTCTGCGATGAGAAAGAGGGATCAGGGTGCTTTACACTGACTACTGCAGCCAAACCCTCCCTTACATCGTCTCCAGACAATGCATCCCCTTTCAGCAATTTTCTTTTCTTAGCGTATGAATTAACAGAGCTGGTGAGTGCAGTTCTCAGACCGGACATGTGGGTGCCACCGTCTTTATTCCGTATGATGTTGGTATAACAGCGAATAGACTCGCTGAAGGCATCAGACCACTGCAGCGCTAATTCGACCTCCACACTCCCCTTCTCGATTTCTTTTTCGCCCCTTATCTTGATGACCTCTGAATGCAGGGCTTCTCTTCTCTCATTGAGTTGACTCACGTATTCTGAAAGCCCCCCTTCGTAGAGATGCTCTGAGGTGTGGGGCTCTTCCCCCCGCTCATCTAAAATTGTCATCTTAAGTCCAGCATTTAGGAAAGCGGTCTCACTAACTCGCGTGTCCACCTCTTCAAAATTAAAATCCACCACTTCGGTGAATATGGAGAGATCCGGCTTGAACGAGATTTTCGTTCCTGTATCGGAGCACTTCCCTATCTCTTTCAGGGCCTCAACTGGAACGCCAGCCTCGTATCTCTGGAAGTATATTTTACCCTCTCTGTAGATGGTCATCTCCATCCATTCAGATACGGCATTGACCGCTGAAACGCCCACCCCATGCAGACCTCCCGATACTTTGTAGGAGCTATTATCGAATTTCCCCCCTGCATGCAACTTTGTCATGATTACCTCGGCAGCCGATATCCCATACTCTTCGTGAGTATCGACGGGGATACCCCTGCCAAAGTCCCTGACAGAAAGCGAACCATTCTCGTGCATCGTGATTTCTATGGAATCCGTGTGCCCTGCGAGATGCTCATCTACGGAGTTGTCGACCACTTCCCAAATGCAGTGATGTAGGGCCGAACCATCATGGGGATCGCCCAAGTACATACCGGGTCTTTTCCTCACTGCCTCCAGCCCTTCTAAGACTTGGATATTCGATGCATCATAGGTCTCTGGCATGAAATTCTCCCATCCTGCGAAGGTTCCCTAAGGGAACCTTCGATTACTAACGTTAAAAGTCCATGTCGGCGGTATATGAAACATCCCGTCATAATCCCGGAATCACAGTGATTAAGCCTACAATCTAGGCGAATCGAATATTTTCGCGAGAGTCACGATTATACACACGAATTCAACCCCATAACCCGTGGATGCTCCAAAGATCTGCGCAACCCTAACCGGAACAACTGTTGAGGAAATGCTCGCAGATGCTTCTCTAGCCACTGTTGCTGGAGCAGATATGGTCGAAGCGCGACTTGACATGCTCTACATGGAAGAAACCCCTGTATCCTCGGATTCGAACAATGACGATCAGAATCCAAGATTCAGGCATTCAGAAACCGTACTGACTCCCAGAGATAATCCTGACATAAATATCGACGAGGCTCTTTCCCTTCTGGAGGCAGGTATCGAACTACCGGTGGTGTTGACTTGTAGACCGCTTCGGCAAGGCGGGTATTTCCCCGGTACCGAGGAGGAGCGATGTGCAATTTTGAGAAAAGCCATTGAATCCGGAGTTTCTTGGGTCGATCTCGAGACAGATATAGAGCCCAATCTCCGCAGTGACTTGGTTAAGCTGGCTGGAAAGAAAACTAGCATCATCGCCTCTGCTCACTTTGACCGGCCCCCCGATGATTCTCGGGAGGTCATTGAGAAAGTTAGGGATATGGCGGAACACGGCGATTTAGTCAAGGCTTGCTATGCAACATCAGGAAAACGCTCAGCATTGAAGCTGTTCGAAGCTGCATGGGAGCTAAAGGGAGAAGACTTCAGCTACACAATCATGGGGCTCGGAGAAGCAGGTGACTGGACGAGGATACATGCGCCAGCTATCGGCATATCGATGGTCTACACAACAAGTGAAGTAGGTCCAAAATTGACCTCCTCAGGACGAATAAATACAGTCGAACTCACAGGCGCATGGGAGATGCTCGGCTACTCTTGAGCGACCTCATCAGCCCCCTCTCCCCGAGACCATTCGCCCCCTGCATCTCCCTCCACAAGAGGCATCGATCTGCCATACTCTTCCTTGGCCTCATCACCGCCCTTCCACCCGTGGAATCTCGAATGTAGGACTGCAGGTACTACGATCAACAGAATGGGCGGCAAACATACCAGCGCATATGCCGTGATGGCTGGAAGCATCACGCGCTCCTCTACCTCGATAGTTACCTCTGCGATCAACCCCATGCCTCCCTGCGGCTGATTACCCGACCTGGAAGAGTTCCAATTGTCCAGAACGAGGTACATGTTTGCGTCCGGTTGTGGCCCCCACCAGTTGATGTAGGGTGTTTGCTCCGAATCTATTGACGTGGTGAACTCAATCTGTTGGACACGCTCATAGGCGTGAACGTCCCTGAATGGCAGCCATGTTGCCATGTCTCTCCATTCCAGAGGTATCTGATCCAACACGTCTTCCATTCCGTCCATTCTAAACTCATAATCTGATTTGTAGATCTCGAAATCAGTATCTGCAAGCAGATACACATCCCCAACGGGCGGCGATCCATCCGATATTTCGGTTGGATCTAGATAATACGTAACACAGAATCGGTATCTGTATCCCTTGACTAGCTCCATCCTCAGAGCCATAGCATCATCGCTGGGGACTAGCACTTCGGCATAGACGTCCTCCGTTAGAGGATTCAGATCGTATTCTTCGTCCCCGATCCCGAAACCCAAGTCTTCGGCGAAATCATCATCAAATATGCCGTATCCACCTGCATCCACGATATCGATCTGTGTCTCATTGGCACCTTGATCCGGTGCGACTGAGCATGGTGACTGCTGGCCACTTGCTCCGTTGATGGGTACAAAACCCACGGAAAGCAGAATAAATACGATAGACGCTGCATATGCCTTCATCGCTTCACCTTCTAGAGCGCACGGGACGTATGTATCCTGACTCCTCATCCCTTCGATCTTCTATGGTCAGATACTTTGGCTGAGGCGGCGCTATATGTTGATCCATACCCTGGAGGCCCCCCTCACGCTTAACTTCAGGTACGTCAAAGGTTTGATCAAATTCTTCAGCCTCCATTTCTTCGTCGTCCTTTTGCCTCAGTATCATCCACCACAGAACGGCAAGTAGGGATACAAGAGCGAGAAGCCCGATATTCTCATCCGAGGGGCGGAAGTCCTCGAGCGTTAACTCTCCAAGTGACTTCGGAGTATCGGATTTTTGATCCGTGTACACAGTCACAATGAAAATTCTGTCAACGCATATGTTCACTCCGTCGCATACCCTCAGAAGGACCTGGCGCTCACCAATTTCAGACCATGAAGCCTCTGTCCATTCGAAGTCATTAGAGGGGTCGCCGTCTCCATCCTCGTCAAGAAGTATGTCCGTATCCCAGAACGACTCAAGACTCCCTGTAAGTAGCCATTGCCTGTCATTCGAAACAGACCCATCTCCATCGCTGTCAACAAAGGCGTCTTTGTCTAGCCATGCCACGATTCCGGATTCAAGGTCAGGATCGAAGAATGTAGCAGATATCTCAACAGAGTCGCCAACGGTTATCTGGTCAGTATTCACTATGCTTTGTGCAGGAATCACCGGCGCCTCGGATACGGTAACTAGCATAGTAGTGCTTTGCACATCGCCAGTAAGGAAACCATCCCTAACAGTCAGAGTTACCGTGTAATCTCCGGGTTGAGACCACGAGTGCCATGCGGTTGCACCTTCCTGAACCGGACTTCCGTCTCCGAAATCCCAGTACCAATCAACAATGCCAGTCCACTCAGGAGATTCACGATCAGTAGAGGTGCCATTCTCAAACTCAGCATCTCCATCTACGCTGCTCCCTCCATCCAGGAAAAGAGGCTGCCCTGGCGCCAAGAAAATCCCTCCAGCAGTTGTATGTGGAACCATCCAAACTACCGCGGCATCATCCGTACTCACCGGTTCCGGAATCGAATCATCGCCGTCAGTTGCAATTCTAGCTTCTATTATTGGTATTGGCTGGGGATTTGAGATTTCTATCGTGTATGTTTTGACCCCGGACTCCTCGCCGAGGCCGTCTGAAACAATAAGGGATACTGAATAGGTGCCTGGCTCCTCAAAGGTATAGAAGACTGTTGAAATATTTTCAATCGTCTCTCCGTCTATCGTCCATCTGAAAGAAAGGTCCGTTGCAAAACCATCCGGATCGTAGCTAGACGTCGCGTCAAAGACGTACTCTTGTCCAGATTCTCCGTCCACTGGCCGACTTAGAACAGCCAAGGGTCGCTGATTGTGGACTAAAACATTGAATGTATGTGCTGTTCTGTTGCCATCGTTGTCTTCAACCTCTACAGTCACGTTCTTCATGCCAGGAGTCTTCCAAGCAACTCTTGGATTGGAGAGATCTGAACTTGTTTGCGTAAAATCTGAACCGAGTGATAACGATGATCCGCCAATGTTGACTCCGTCTCCTTCAATGCCGGTTTCAAATGACCATGACCAAGAGACTATCGCACCGTCCACGTCTTCGAAAACATCCGGAAGTATCATTGGAGTTAGGGTGAATGTTTGCAAAGGCTGGTCGAGAATCACCGAAGGAGCCCGATTCAATATCGTGATGAGGTAATCCGAACTCACCCTGTGTATCCCGTCATCCACAGTCAGGCTGAGCGTATACACCGTGCCATCCGAATCTCCATCATTCCATGAATGACTTGTTTCAGTCAGGCCGATTCCAGATTCGACCTGCCCATCCCCCCAGTTCCATTCAAACCAAAGAAGGTCAAGAGGCACGTTATCCTCTGTTTGGCGAGATGAAAATGCAACTCTCTGTCCCGTGAGTAGAGTGATTCCTTCTCCGATTGACAATCCCTCTACCGAGATTTCAGGAAGGGGGTCAGAGGAATCATTGACAAAAATGTCCCATGTGACGATATCCGAATTTCCCTGTCCTTGATCGGTAACAAGAAGAGTAACTGTGTAGTTGCCATTCTCAGTGTAGGAGTGATAGGGATTCTTCAGGGTTGAAGATGATCCGTCGCCAAAATCCCAGGCGTAGGCTGCAGGAGGTTCAATGTTTGAATACGTACCATTTTGAAGGCCGATTCCCCATTCGTCGGTCCCCGATCCGAAGAATGCAATTTGTAGCCATGGCTGTGTGTCAATCGTCGATGAAGATCCAGATGCCGTCGGCATCATGTTCCAAAGATCCTCTTGATAACCCAGTACCTGATCCACTTCCGAACCTTCTCCGTCAATGAGGCTCAATCTGAATGTCCAATCGCCATCCGATGGAGGTGTGAACCAGAAGCGTCCTTCCACGGGATCGCTGTTCCCTGCAATCATTTTGTTCGTAGAACTCGAAACGACTTGGCCCTCTGAGTCAATTGACTCGACCAACACGTCCACGCGTTCATAGAATGCCTGGGAAAGAACCTGGTATTCTATTTCCACAGAATCTTCATTGCCATCCCCATCACGATCGAAAGTGGTGGATTCCGATATGCTAATCTCTGCAGGGTCAGTTATGAGTTGAGCAAACACTTCCATCGAGGCCGTCGGATACCCTTCGGGCGGCAGAGGCCCACAACTTGAATATGCATAGTCACAATCACCAATCGAACTCTCGAATCTAACAATCACCCATACATCGTCAATATCCGCCCCGAATGACTGTACCAATCCCAATAGGTCTGAACTAGCCGGATCCACAACCATGTTCGATATAGACCAGGTTCCGGTTGAGGAGTCTCGCTGAAGAAGGGACCCCATGAAACCCGATTCAGAAGGCTGAACTCTGATACTAAGCTGTGCACCCGTGCCTCCTGTGTACCTGTATGCACGAACGCCCCATCCTTCGATTTCCTGTACGCCACTCCTGGCCATTTCGGACCATGTATCGTTGAAACCACTGTATTGAATCCGACATATCGTGCTCGAACAACCGAATGCCAGATCAAGATTGCTGAAGCCAAGTCCTAGCTGGTTACTATCCAACGTCGCAGCAGCCGAGAAATTGGCAAATATGTCCGAGAATGTCGTACCAACAGGTGTCGCACCCGGCTCTGGTGAAAGTGCAAGATTGACTATGCCCTGACTGCCCTTTGCGGAGTCCGAAATGAGCCGCTGGAAAGCGTTAGATCCCCCCATGGTATCCACGACGTACAGCATCATGAGGAAACCAGCACCATAGTCCCCATTTCTCTGATTCCACCACCTCACAGACATGTTGGATGACTCTGTCCAACCATTGGCATGTCCGACCAGGGTATTAGTTAGCCCAAATGTCAGATATGCCGCCATGTCAGCTGCCCCCTCATCAATCCAAAGGTATTCTCCAGGGTCTCTTGCAGAGTGCAAAAGATGCGCAAACTCATGTGAGATGATTGTATTCCTCCAAGATAGGTCTTCTGAATCCATGAAGATTATCTCCCGTGCTGAAGACATTGATGGATTGAAGTAGCCACCAATCCCCCCTCCGCCATCTATTGAGAGGATCAGAAGCTCTACAGTACAGGTGTCATCAATATCTGGCACAGAACCGAAGTATGATGTGACTGTTGGTTGAATGGTATTGTCCCATGTAGTCGAGATATCATTCAGAGTCGTTGCTGGAATGCTCACTCCAATTTCAACTAGTACTGCTATGCCGGCCCCGATCTTCGCCACAGTTGCATCAGTAGATTCGCTGCCTTGGTTGACTGTAACAGAATCCCCTTCCTGGTGAGCGTTGGCACAGGATCGTGCCTGAGACCTCGAATTTGTGATGCTAAGAGCATCCACACGCCCAGGGAACCCCTCATCGACCCACTGTGTCTTGAGTGGTATGTATCCAGAAGAAACTGCAGACCCGGTTCCGGGATAATATCGACCATCTTCGTGAACCTTAGTCGGCTCTTCTGGTTCATGGGTCGCAGGCTCCTCAAAAACTTCTGCAGAGATGGGGGCAACAAGTGTCGAGGTTAAGAGGATTAACACCAAAAGAAATGATGATGCGATGTTCCGATGTCGATAACTAGTCAGCATACCGCCTCCTTACGGCATTTCATACCTCTACAGGCGACTTTTAACATCGATGGAGCGTCGTTCGGACGATATGGCGTCCACGTCCAATGTCCTGCACCCGGCCGCCATACTGCTCAGCCTGCTGATTATGCTCTCATCATCAGTTTCTGCAACGGCAGGCTACACTCTTGTTTCCACGATTCCGCATGATGGTTCTGCATTCACACAGGGACTCGAGATCCAAGATGGCAGGATGTTCGAATCAACAGGTCTCCGCGGGCACTCTCAAGTAAGGGAGATATCAATGGAGGATGGATCTCTAATTAGATCCCATGACTTGAATGACTCATTCTTCGGCGAAGGTATGACATTGATTGACGACAGAATACTCGTTTTGACTTGGAAGGCTGGTCTGATTCTAGAGTTTGAGCGAGATACCTTCAACCAGAGCACGCATTACGATATCGAAGGAGAAGGGTGGGGAATGTGCTCTTTTGAGGACAGGATAATAGTTTCAGACGGGACCAATCAACTTTCGATACTAGATGTCATCACATTAGAGCCAACCGAATCGATTCAAGTAACATCGAACAATTCAGATGTTTGGAATTTGAATGAGCTTGAGTGCGTCGGAGACAAAATATATGCAAATCAGTGGATGTCGCCTTTCATACATGTTATTTCAGCCATTGATGGCGAATTAATCACCACCCTGGACCTCTCCAATCTGCCATCCGGTACTTCTGGAGATACAAATGAAGTTCTCAATGGAATCGCATGGGATGAAGAAAGACAAGGATTCTGGGTAACGGGTAAAAATTGGACAAATATGTATCTCATTGAATTGCATGAGGCCGATCAAAATGAGGACCAGCGAGATGTTGAAGACTCCCCATTCGATTCAATAGCCTCGAAAAAGAGCCTCTTGCTGGCATCTCTGGCTATATTGGTAACTTTCGCTGTGGCTGTATACCTGAACCAGCCCCCACCATCCTTATCGGCGTATAATGAGGACGAATGAACATGGTCCGGGAGCGTGTCACCGAGGGGGTCATCGAGTGGCGGGACCAAATCCGCGCGGATCCCGCAGCAAGAAAGGCCGGATCTTTCTTGATTGGAATAGGCTCAACCATGGGCGTAGTTCTTGGTTTGTTATTGATTTCGGTAAATCCCTCGGACCTATTGGATGACTCCGCATCTGACAGAACTGCTACTTTGAACGGGATGGTGATCGAGGCATTGGAAAGCGATAAGGAAGGAGGCGAACCAATAGGAAATGCTACTCTGACACTCTTTGATATGGATGGTTCAGTGCACAGAGGCCCCATTTTTTCAGACTCATCTGGAAGGTTTTCATTCAAGGAGGTGGAACGGGATGATATGCGTCTGGAGGTGGATATGGAAGGCAAGATTTCCGAATATCGCTTACTGGTTCCAGGCGACTCATCACAGATTGTGATATCGATGTCGCAGGGAAACGGCTCCTCCGATGTAATCGATCTCCGAGGAGAGAGTCACTTGGAAGATTCAGCACTGTTAGGAACTTTAATCGCCTTCGGAACGATTTTTGCTGGCCTTGCTGGAATTTCTGCAGCTGTAAGCGGATATCAAGGAAAGGCATATCGAAGAACTCAGGTATTTGCTTTCATCGGGCTGTGGAGTAGGGGAGGAGTATTCATCGGACCATTCATGATTCTGTTAGGGATGGCGATTATATCCAGTACGCGCGTCCAATTTGAGAAAAAGCCCGACCAGGTAGCCAAGATAGCTGTAGACGCATCGCAGGTGGGGTGACATGTATCTAATCACTATCGAAGGCGGCGACGGAAGTGGGAAAGGGTTAGCTGCCACGGTCATTAGCGAGGTTCTAGCCAAAGAGCGCGGATTCAACTCGGTCGAGCTCACTGCAGAGCCAAGAAGACGGCATCCCCTCGGCAGGGCAGCCATTAACGCAGTCCGTGAGAAAAAACACCCTCCTCAACATGAAGCCAAGCTCTTCGCTTTAGACCGCTTAGATCACGGTTTGAATTGGATACTCCCCAGATTGCAAGATGGCTCTGTTGTGATATGTGACAGAAACATCCACTCTTCGATGGTCTACCAAGGCGTGGTAGGGGGCTTAGGGATACGCAATGTCGCCTCACTCAATGCAGGAGCACTCGTACCCGATCTATGCATATGGGTCGACTGTGACCCCGAGATTGCCATACGCAGAATCAAGAGTGGGAGTCTTAGAGAGGCTTCGCCAGACAAAGCTGAGTATTTCGAAACGCTAGAAATCCAACGAATGATAAGATCGGGTTACTCCGAGGTATTATCGGGAAACTCACCTACGGACACACCATTCGACGAAGTTGAAATCATTGGCCCGATTCTCAATGACACGTCTGCAGATGAATTCTCATCCAGAGTCACAAATGAGCTCAGACGGTTCCTCCGATCAAGACCAAAGCCAAAGAACGTGGATATCAATGATGTAGATTTGACATCTATAGAGCGAATAATCGGATGGAATTCAGGCCAAGCAAAACTTCCCGGATTTGAGATGAGCTCCAAATCTACGAATCAGATAATTCCTTGGCATGCGATTCGTGATGCTGAGCGGAAACACTCTGGCTCCATACATGAAGATGCAGATGAGAGCCTGCCTAGAAGTATCCATTCAAGATCGATCTACTCGGTGATGGGCGCGATATCACTTCTCTCAGCATCCGATTTGAACGAAATCTTATCCGCCATGGGACCAACAAGGTTGATTTCAAGAAGACATGCGAATCGAGTCATAACCCATCTCTCCGACTCCAGATTCTGGGTGCGAGAATCCTCTGGAGCGCGCGGAGAGGGGAGCCACTACAGAGTCACTAGAGAAGGCATGGCCCTTGGCAAACTCATGCTTGTGCTTTGGCCAATTAGATCCCACATCAGGCTCTGGCGTTCACGCAACCCAAGAACAAGTTACAAGCATGCCTTGTCGGGAATAATAAAGATGGGACTCAGCGAAGGTGAGTTCCACGCTCTCATAGAAAGGATCAGGTCGATATTGCCGGCATCTAACACGCCCCAAGGGCCGAATTACGAGGAATTCCTCCTTAATTGGTGGAATTCTCAGGTATCTATCGTATCTTGAGCCTAGATTCCGCAGGTAGCACAACTTCCCCTACATCGTCAAAGTCAGACCCCCGGGCACAGATGGTGGCTGCAATTAGCCATGCTAGAGCAGCACCCGCGGTAGAACCTGTTAGCAATCTAACTACATTGGTCGATTCATAGTCCGTGAGAAGCTGAGTGAATCCATCTATTCCAGTAGGAGCCAATCCTGCGATGATAATTGCCCACATAGCGATTAGCCGCCTATCTGATCTATAGAGGGGCGCTATCCATCTATCCGGCAATATGGACAGAAACGAATCACGAATACTATAGCGATTAAGTCCAAACCTGCTCCAGACCATCGCTCCGGCCACAAAACCAAGTAAAATCCCAATATCACGAGCGCATATAGCTGTTTGATTGCCATTCACCTCGAAAGATCGGGTGTACTTCTGATGGCAATTAAGATCCCCTATCATGTATACGAAAGCTACCAGTGGACCATGTTCGCTCCAAGCAAACACCCCGCCATGTATGAATTGATTATGCCCGACAGAAGAGTCTTCTCCATTGTCCCCATTGCCCCAAGACCCCCATCCATCTACTGTTGCATAGTCAATCAAATTCGCCCTCCCGGAGAGATCAGGAATCGTGCCATGTTCCATCGTTAGAGGTGTGACGAATACTAGTAATAGGTAAGAACCCGCAATTAGAGCAAGACGAACACCTATCTTCCCCTCCCTGATTCTGTTAGAGGCCCCGTTTCGCTCCATGGGCCCCGTTTACGGGTGACGTCTATCAATAATCCTCAGGCTAATTCATGTTGGATTGCCATGCTCGACGTACATGGCCGGCGCATCTTCGCGGGATGCTTTGACTGCATCGCTGGTCATTGGCGCTATGGCTGCAGTGATAGTCACCATATTCTCCTTGATAGGCGGCGACGCCAATCCTGAATCAATACCAGGTGCACTACGAACCGGTCTAAGCGCAGGGGCAACAACTTCCGCAGCTGTATTGATTTTGGTACTCATTCGCCTAAGGCAGAGAGCGAAAAACCCAGTTTACGTGGAGGATAAACAAGAGACGGCCAAATTCCTTCGTGGCGCTATTGGAGGCGTCCTGATGTCTATCGGTACAATGGATAGGTTTCCATGGGACCCCAGGACTAAGATAAGGGTCGAGAGAGGCATCCTAACAGTTGAGCTGATAGGACTTGACGCTAAAGCCGCCACCGCCGCAATTGAATGCGTCATTCGAAACCGCTCGAGACTAGGGAGGCTCAGGATAGTAACCGGCGCCGAAGAACGATGGGAAGGGGAGCGTTCGTTTCCAAACATACGTCCAGCAGTACTGCAGAGACTCAAGATAGATGCCCAAGAGGCTCAATGGCAGATTCTCCAGTCTAGAAGTTCTGTAGTTCTGAGGCCAATGGGGCTGCCCCCATCGCCCAAAAGAATCGCATTACGAATGACGATCTACGGGCCACCCATGATTGCTGTAATGCACTTTTCATTCCGTGATTTAGCAGGCTCAGGTGGCAGCTCCGTCGGAGGGATTTTCGGAATCTGCGTCGGGTTTCTGCTCACTGTATTAATGGCAAGCCACAGAGACAGAACCGGTTAGTCAGTAGATTGGAACACCTTCGCAACACGCCTCAACGACCCTTCTACAGCGAGGACACTCCATGTGTTGCTTCATCGGCACCGCATCGCCCCTGAATCCACATTCACAAACAATCCCTTGGCAGTGATCCGAGTCCATGGGCTGAGTGCTTCATGGAAGGTGGAATAATATTACTCAGTTATTCAGATTCACGAGGGCATCTTCAACGGCTGATATCAACCATGAGTGAACATCTTGTCCCCCCATTTCAGTGAGGGTGGAATTGAGGAATGCTGCGATGAGGGCATCTTCCGATTCTTGCTCCGAGAAACCTCTGGCCATAAGATAGAATCTCTGACTTTCATCAACAGGACCATTCGCTGTACCATGTCCGCACCCAACGACATCACTCTCCTCGACTTCGAGTTCTGGGATGCTATTTGCACTTGCCTTCTTTGAGAGCAGGAGATTATGGAATAGTTGACCGGCATCTGCCTGCTTGGCCCCTTTTTCGATACGGAGCATTCCTGTACCAACAGAAGTGCTTGCTCCTCCGCATGCTGTGTGCCATTCTAGACGGCTGTATGTGTGGGGCGCCGTGTGGTTAATCTCTATGTGATGATCAAGATGCATCTTTTCAGCAGATAGGAGGGAGCCGAGCACATTGAGGCTGGAACCCGGGGAATCCAACAAATATCTGATATCGGCTTTAGTCTTCTGACTCCCCGCGCTGACGGTTCCAGATGTGATCGTCGAATCACGTCCAGCGCGCAACGCATCCACGCGAACCAGAGAACCACCCTGAATTTTGCTCACGACGACGTCTGTGACGATGGACCCCTTTCCTGTTTCAGCGGTTCTCAGCAGTCCGAGCCATTCGCATGGCCCTGATATGCGTGTGAGAATTGTTGCTTCAGATAGATCCCCCGCTAGAATATGCAGATGTAGGGCCTCAACCCCGCCCTCAGTCTCGATGTCAATGAGAAGGGGTTTCTCATTCGACCATTTCCCTGGTATGGATAGTACCAATGAATTACCTTTTGTGATAGCCATTAGGAATGAATCCGTGGTCGGTGACCCCTCAAAGGGAATTCCAGCCTCTTTTCCAGTCTCCAGAGTCACGCCTTCTACGGGCTCTCCATCTACGTAGGTCAAATTTACTCTCGGGGATTTAACATCCCTGGGAATTTCTTTGAAATCACCAGTTGGATGGATTTTTTTCCAAGGGGTGTAGCGCCAAAGATGGTCTGAGGTAGGGGGCTCGTCGAGTGACAAGTACAATTCTTCTGAGACGCCCATATCCTCCACCGAAAGAATAGTTCAGCCTATGCTACCTTCCATTTCGAGCGCCATTAATTTGTTTAATTCCACGGCATACTCCATTGGAAGCTCTCTTGTAAAAGGCTCAAAGAAACCATTGACTATCATCGCAAGAGCCTCTTCTTCAGAATGGCCCCTGCTCATTAGGTAGAACACCTGGTCATCACTTACCTTTGAGACACTTGCCTCATGCTCACAACGAGCAGATGGATTCGCCACTTCCATGGTGGGATACGTGTCAGTCTGGCTACCATCGTCCAGGATGAGCGCATCGCAGACGACATTCAATTTACAGTTCTCAGCCTTTGGAGAAACGGTAACCATTCCCCTGTATGACCCTCTACCTCCATCTTTGGAGATCGACTTTGACAGTATCTTGCTTGTAGTGTTGGACGCGAGATGATGAATCTTAGCCCCCGCGTCTTGGTGTTGTCCTTTTCCTGCGTATGCAACTGATATGACCTCAGCATGCGACCCCTCTCCCTTCAGAATCACTGCGGGGTACTTCATCGTTAATTTGGAGCCAATGTTGCCATCAATCCATTCTATCGTTGCATCCTTGTGGGCAATACCTCTCTTTGTAACAAGATTGTAGACATTAGCCGACCAGTTCTGTATGGTCGAGTATCGAATATGGGCTCCTTCATGAGCAATCAACTCTACAACTGCAGAATGAAGTGAGTCCGTAGAATAGGTTGGCGCAGTACACCCTTCTACATAATGTATGCTCGATCCTTCGTCCGCCACTATCAGAGTTCTCTCGAATTGGCCCATATTCTTGGCATTGATTCTGAAATATGCCTGAACGGGCATTTCTACTGAGACCCCTTTCGGGACGTATATGAAAGAACCACCAGACCAAACTGCGGTGTTTAGCGCTGAGAATTTGTTGTCTTGGTATGGAATGACACTACAGAAGTACTTCTTGACTAACTCAGGATGCTCTCTGAGCCCACTGTCCATATCGAGAAATATGACTCCTTGTGACTCGAGGTCTTCTCTTATGCTGTGATAAACCGCCTCTGATTCATACTGTGCTGTTACTCCAGAAAGCCACTTCTGCTCTGCTTCGGGTATCCCGAGACGATCGAAGGTATTCCTAATGTCCTCCGGGACATCTTCCCAATCTTTCTCCGTGGAATCTGAGGAGCGCAAATAGTAGCACACCTTATCGAAATCGATTCCCTCTAGAGCCTCACGATCCCCGAACCCGGGCATCGGACGATCGATGAAGTGGCGATATGCCTTCACACGAATTTCAGTCATCCATTCAGGCTCATTTTTGATCTGGGAGATTTTTCTTACAACCTCCTCGCTCAAGCCCGAATCGAAACGTATTGTCGAGTGTTCAGGGTCATGCCACCCCTCTTTGTAGTCGCCTACCGCTTCCCTGGCTTCTTCCATTGCCATATTCAATCATCCTCCTTTGCGTCTGATTCCAGCCACTCATATCCCTTCTCTTCGAGCTCTAATGCTAACTCGGGGCCGCCGCTCTTAACGATCTTGCCCTTGATTAAGACATGAACATAATCAGGCTTGACATGTTCCAATATTCTGCTGTAGTGTGTTATTATCAGCGCACCTGATTCAGAACCCCGTATTGCAGCGTTTATCCCCCTCGAAACCACTCTGATGCCATCTATATCAAGCCCTGAGTCAGTTTCATCAAGTATTGCAAGTTTGGGCTTCAGTAGCATTAATTGAAGAATTTCGAATCTCTTCTTCTCACCGCCACTGAAACCATCGTTCACATACCTGGAAAGGAAAGAACGAGGTATGCTCACCTCTTCCATTGCAGATTTCAAGGCGTTTCTGAATGGGGCACCCTTAGCAGCCTCATCGCCGCGTATTGCTGCGACTGACTTCCTCAAGAAATGACCAACTTGGAGGCCTGGTACTGATTGAGGGTATTGGAATGATAGGAACACGCCCTTTCGAGCCCTCTCCCATGGTTCAAGCTCAAGGAGATCCGCTCCATCTAGCTCTATACTGCCTGACTCGATTTCATAGTCCGGATGTCCCATTATAGTGCTGGCAGCTGTAGTCTTTCCACTCCCATTCCTGCCCATTATTGCGTGGATTTCTCCGCGTTTTATCTCAAGATCAATCCCGTGAAGTATCGAGGTGCCACCGATCCCTACATGTAATCCCTCTAAGGACAAAACTGGTGCATATTCTGACATCAGAAAACTCCCTGTGATATGGCATAGAAGGACTACCTTTTCAATCCATGCCATCTGCTCATCATTGCGAATAGCACAAATTGTTGTGCCCTTTGGGCCGTCCATGGTTGACACCAAGGGCGAAGATGGCCTTGAAGATCTATACAGGGCGCAAATCGCTCCAATTGTGGATGAGGAGGCCAAGAAGAGAATCGAGATGTATTCCGACCCTGAAGAGGATCAAAGGCTTCTTTCACTGGATATCGTAGAGACGTTGAGATCCTCATCCCAGGATGCAGTCCCTGCGTTAATGGCGCGTTTAGGGGCCGTCAGAGCAGCCTTGGAGGGACATGGCGGTGCCTTGGTAATACACGACTTTAGTCTCGAGGAGCACGAAAAGGGGGATGAAACCCTGTCACTCGTGATTGATCTAGATGGAGCCTGTGTAGCGTGCGGGGCTGCCCCGGGAACTCTCAAGGGCATACAGGACGATCTTCTCGCAGATTCTGGCATAAGTCGTGTACGCTTTCATAGCGGAATGCTGGAATGGTTCACCGAGATACAGAGAGAATTCGTCCTCGAGCACGGAGAAGTCACATTCCTGTGATCAGCTTGTGGCGTTATTTTCCAGAATTTCCTGTAGGGCCATCATACCATTTTTCGAGAGTCCGAGGACAGTTATCTCGCTGCCTTTGACAACTTTGACAAGTTTCGAAGCCCTTCCATGGATATCGTAACCCCCTGCCTTTCCAATCCAAGAACCAGATTCTACCAGGCTGTCCAGCGTATCAGCATCAAGATCCCTGAAATGAACATCTGCAGACTCAGTGTAAATCATATTCTCCTCATCACGCGGAAGTAATATCCCAGTACAGGTCCAAACTTTGTGGCTTTTTCCTGAGAGTGTTGTGAGCATCTCTCTTGCCTGATTCGAATCATTGGGTTTCCCCATTGGTATTTTGCGGATAGGATCCTCAACCATGGTATCAGACACAATTCCGACCCAGTCGCCTCCATTTTCATTGAGAAGCATTCTGGCCGACTCAATCTTAAGTCCAATCACCATCTCAACCGTACGAGAAACGTCAGATGTGTCCATTACTTTCGACTCATCGACGTTCAGGGGCACTACCGTGATATCGTGGGATTCCACCCAAGGCCGTGCTTTCAGCCATACATGCCTTCGAGGCGACGCCGAGGCGAGGAAAATCCTCATCAGATATCCTCTATTCTACTTCCGCAGGATGGGCACGAAGTACGACGGATCTTCTTCGAGAGATCGAACCGTGTTTTGCAGGATTCACATGTAACCGTTCTGAAAGGATTCGATGGATCAACAGGTACAGGGGGCACCGGAACTTCTTGTAATTCAATTTCTTTTGGAGGAGGGATGCTCACTGGCGAGACCTCCTCAACAGCATCCTCGTCTATCTCCAAAGCATCTTCTGGATCTGCCTCGATGACCACCGAAGCTGATCTACGTCGATCTGATATGTTCGACAGGCCCTGTCTTATGGTGCCTACGAGCAGGGACAAGAGAATCACAAGCATGACAGTCGCAAGACCTGCCAAGAGAATGTTGAATTCAGTATCATCGAGTCCAAGTGATGCCTTAGCACGTTCAAAGATATTCGAAGGCCCATCGTCGAGATTTCCGTTACTGATGACTTCAACCATTGACCAACTCCCTGACATGGTTCGCTGCATGAATGGTAGAGAAAGCCCATCAGACCTGTCTGACACCCCATACACCCAACCAGTTGAGAGCCTGTTCTCTAGACCAATCCAACCTTCCTCTGGATCAATCACTCCGATGCTCGCCACAGGGCCAATGGGGCTGACCGAGTCGTGAATGATGTAGAAGGCCCCCGCTCGTTCCGATATGGTTGCTAAATTTGCCCCTCTTGCAAGCACTGAATACGATGCTCCGTTGATGGTCGAGAAACTCTCGTCCACGATAACTACCCTCAGTATTGAGGAATCCTCCTCCCCTTCAATCCAACCTATAGCAATCCTGTCCTCATCATCGACCTCGTCAACGGCCATTGTCGGGGAAGAACCCTCTATTGCGATGGCCCGTTTGTATGTCCAGGAATCTTCTCCAAGTATGCCATGAGCGTACCACAACCCGAGCACATCTTCTGAACTGGTATCATTCCTTGATGACGTATACAGGATGTGAAGCAGGTCTTTTCCAATTTCAACTTCAATCTCAACATCAGGCTCAGACATGGTGTCGATATCCTCTATCACGTCCATGACCAATTCCCAATCGCTAGCAGATTGGGGCTCATCACCATGGAGGGTGAAAATTGATTCTGACGGCTCAAAGGCTGATCCTGATGATAGATCCCTAAGACAACCTGCGATTACGATAAGATCGTCATGCAGATCTATGTCGACTCCGAAGTAATCACCAACATTCATCGGCAGTGGCTCCATCAGGTCTTGTGGCACTGTTGATGTGCATTGGTCGTCCACCATGGAGTAGGAGATTGTCTCGCTAAGTACGCCTGTGCCCGTTACAAGCCTCCTCGTCCAGACAATATGTGCAATACTGCTATCATCCACAGTCGTAGTTATTGAACCACTCCAGAACCTCTCCAAGGGGGTGCTGCAGCGAACTATTGCCCCGTCTTCCTCGATTCTGTGCATTATTATCTGGGTTCCTTCAGAGGTCAAAATAAGGCCTGTTTTCCTAAATGCTAGAACTGCCAGGGGCTCTTCACCCTCCGATAATGAAACAAGCCGGCTAGAGACTCTTGAATCGTCAATCACAATTGTACCCTCGATTTCATTCGAACTCCAATCTTCATCAACTAACTCCGGCCCACTTACGGTTATGCGATATTCCAACGGTCCCGATGCCGACACAGATAAGGGGAATTCAATCATAGAAGTCTGACCTGCAGGTAGCGTGAAAAGCGACCTCGATAAAATCGGTAGCCAGCCCCCAGACTCCTTGATGTGGAGGGTAGCTTCTACGCTCGAGGAGTCTAGATTGCCATCATTACGAAGCATGGCTATCAGCGTGAATTGGTCGCCCGGATTGGGAATCGCCGGCGAAGTTGCAATACCTCCCTCTACCAAGACTATGTCGACACCCTGCTTGAGCGGCAGTACATCGAAAGGTAGACTGGCTAAATTGTCCGATTCATCCAACTCTTCAATCGTATCCGTCGGATCTACAACTATGGAAAGATCCTTCGTACCCGAAACTGAGGGGTTCCAATAGAGGGCGAATGGAGCATTTTGACTCACTGATATCTTCGGTATTGTTGTTTCATATCTCCGCTGACCATTCTCGTACAGGCCGACCACTACTCCTGTAGCATCGACATCTCCCTCATTACGTACTTCACCCCTCACTTCGAGGAATGAGCCTACTCTTGCTTCATCTAATGGGATTCCGTAGTCAGTCACAACCGAACCGTCCATGACGATCAAATTCGGCCTGGGGGGCATGTTGTCAACTTCGACAGATCGAATATCTATATCGCTGAACAAGCCGTCTCCAGTCTGTAGTCTAACTTGTACATCACGATCCCCCTCTTCGAGAGTCAATGTGTCAATGGATATCTGGAACTCCCCAGTATACTCGTCCCGATTCTTATTATCTTCAGAAAGTGTCGGCCCATCAATCCAATCACCGTCATCAATTCTCCATCTAATTACTCCTCCATCTACCGTAGAATATGATCCACTTACCTCCATCAGCCCCGACACTGTGCTTCCCGGTTCGGGTTCAGATATCCCAAGATCGATATTCCCAATCGCATGGGAGCTCTTGTTAACTGCGCTCCATCTTCCCGATTCATTCTTGGCTTTAGCCTCTAGAGAGATTTTAGCATCAAAGTATCCATTTGCATCGATTTCAGGCACGGACACGATGGTGGACCAACGCCCTTCTTCATCGAGAGATAAATTTGTCCAGACGGACTCTTCCTTGATTAATTCAACTTGTCCGCCCGGCTTATCTTTTTTGTAAGAAAAGACCGACCTAACTTGTACCTTCTCTACGCTCGAAGTTCCTTCAGCGTCTTCGTTCAGAGTGCCGCTGAATGAGTAGTTTTTACCCTGAACAACCCAGTCGTTTTCTGCAGGGGACTTGATGTAAATCCATTCTTCTCCGGTTTGTATTGTTGCGCAATCGCCCCCTATTAGGCAGTTGTACACCTGTTCACCGTCGACAATACCGTACCCATATTGGTTGTTCCACCTATCTGAATTGGGCCTATCGCTAGGCTCGCCCCTTTGTTCGGATGTCGCTCTGATGATACTCTTCACATCCCACGGAGAAAGCGTATCATCGTATGACAAAATCAACGCGGCCAGGCCAGCAACAGCCGGGCAGGCCATGCTTGTGCCTGTTTTTTCTGTATATCCATCATCGGCCAGTTGCTCATCGCCGACAGGCAATGGGTTGGGGGGGGCATACTCTGCAGAAATTATGTCAGTTCCGGGCGCTACAACATCCGGCTTGTGCTCGTCATCGAAGTTATTATCGCCGTCACTCACTCTTGGGCCATAGTTGGAGTATGAAGCGATTTCATCATCCTCTCTTTCAACCGAATCATCTTCGTCAATAGCACCTACTGTAATCGCTAAGTCTGAAGCACCCACGGACGTGATCCTATTTTTCCCATCATTCCCGATTGCTGCAACTGCGACAATCCCTGCACCTACAGCCGCATCCACAGCGCGTGCCTCTGCGTTTTGCCCATCATCACCTTGATCTTCTTCCCCGGGAGTTGATGTGTCTCTAGTGCCGAATGACATCGACATAACATCTATTCCTCTACTGGATTCATTATTCCCCCAATCAGTATCTGCATTGTTGGCGACCCAGTTTATCCCCTTCAGTATGGCTGCTGAGTTTGTAGTTCCGATATCGTTGAAAACCTTCACATCGACTAGGTAGGCTCCCGGCGCATATCCGATATGTTCGCGATCACTATCTCCTGTTCCCAGGGCGATGCCAGCCACGTGGGTTCCGTGGCCATCTGCGTCATCAGGATCATAGTTCCCGTCTGAGCAATCTGTTTGCTGACTGGACGTAGCATCGCAACCAGCAACCCATTTAGGGTCAGCGAGATCACTAGGCTCGTTCGTATTGTCGGTGTTCGAATCCGAGAAGTCATCCAACGCAAAATGTTCATTGTCCACTCCAGTGTCTAGAATTGCAATAACGACCCCGTCGCCCATGTATCCATTGCTCCAGAATGAATCGGGATATATCTCGCTAGGCCTTACCTTGGATGCCTTTGCGGCAGTTCCGAGATACGGTTCCAGCACATTCTGCTGCTCGATCAGGATGACGCCAGGTAGTGAGAGGATATCGGGAAGAGAGGATACTGGCACTCTGTCCAATACTATCGAATCAAGTACATCCATCTGAAAGAACCACGAACCATCTTCAAGCCACCCATGTTCTGCTAGAACGCCTTTGAGCGATTCCGCATCCGTCGCCCCCGGGTGCCATGCGTAATCTACGACTATTGCGACTGTTTTTCTGCCATCGTCGCCGATGATTGCCGAGGGCGATACAGATTCCGACTCGCCTCGTAGAACGCTTTCAAGACGATCATCCATGCCGTCTGAGTCACTATCCCTTCCATACGATTGCCACCAGCCGTATTCCTCTACCGCCGGACCAGCATCGCTGGGCGCATCTGAGCGTTTTACCATGTCAGACCTGCACCAACCCTCGTCACAGGATTTGTCCAAATCTTCTCCTGGATTGAGATCAGACACATTTTCGTATGACGTAGCCCCTGCTGATGCGTCCATAATTATGATGAGCACTGACAGAAGCAGTGCTCGTCTGGCCCCCTTACGTTGCATACGTGCATCGTCACTTCCGCATACGCCGTATAATCCCAACTTCCCCATGTGCTCAAAGAAGCCAATCACAGGGGTTAGTTGCCATCTTGGAAGGCTTCCAAAACAGGAATGACCTCTGCGTCATGTGCAAATTGGTTGCTTGGAACCTCGATGAGCTGGGAATTTTGGAGCCCCTCGGAAAGTAGCATGACGTCGTCGTCCGAGTGCAGGGAGTCTGATTTCGCGGTCAAAAGCGCGATCCTATCCTCTATTGATGATATAGTCTCATCTTTCATCATGTACGCGAACTGTGAAATCGCGCTCAGTCGTAGCCTCTTCACATCTGAGGCTAGCAATGTCCTACGATATCTAATTCTTTGACCCTCTTCCTTCAGTTTGAAATCGAGTATCAGTATCGCGAGTCTTACCAGCGGGGGGTAGACAAAGCTGGGCATCCTTATGAGGAGACGACTCCAGAGGGGGAAGTCGAAATTCGTATTCGGGGCCAGTAGTGCGACGCTCCTTGGTTTGAAGGCATGTTCTGCCAATGTCTCGAGGATTACCGTGGCTCCTAGCGAGGAGGCAAACCAGTCGCAGCCGGAAGAAATCTCTGGAAATTCTTCGATTACCCGCTTCAAATCCTCCACGTTTCTATGGATAGAGAGGCTCGATTTTGTCAGTCTGCCTTCCGAGACAGCACTCCCCTTTTCCCTTGTTTCGATGTATGTCAGCTTTCGCTTCGGAGCCCATTCTTCAACGATCTCCTGCCATCCTTCGTAGACGCTGTTCCACCCTGGAACCATGACTAGAGGGACGGAGTCCGAATCATTCTCGGGCACCCACCGTATCACTCGTATGAACCATCCATCATCCATCTCGACCATCTTCGACTCAACCGTGGTTCCAGCCACTTCCGGTATCCGAGTCCATGGGTTTTCCATCGCATAACCCTCGAGATGAATTGCGGTCTATTCATTGGAATTCAAGTGAAGGGCGCTCTCTTGATGCCACGTCGGCCACATAAAGCTCGAGCTCGCCTTTACCCATCCAGTTCGCAACCATGACGTTGGGGAAGACCTCGATTAAGTTGTTGAAGTTGGTCGCAGCCGCGTTGTAGGCCTCGCGCCTGTCGCTGATGATGTTCTCCATATCGCTGATCTCATTTTGCAACTGCAGGAAATTCTCATTCGCCTTCAGGTCTGGATACTGCTCTGCAACAGCGTAGATCTTGGGGAGCATCTGTCCAAGTAGCGCCTCATTCTTCATGACGCCCCCGATGTCGCCTCCCTTCGATGCGCCCGCTGCAGCCATCCTTACCTCCGCAAACTGGTCGAACATCTCCTTCTCGTGTTTCGCATAGCCTCGGATAGTTTCCACTAGGCTGGTAAACTGGTCGTAGCGCTGCTGTAGGACAACGTCCACGTTGCTCCACATCCTGTCGCACTCGTTCTCAGCGCGGACTATCCTGTTGTACAGCCCTATTCCCCAGAATAGGAGAACCACTATCAAAAGTCCAGAGCATCCGAGCAACGGTAGCGAGATCAGGGCGGCGTTAGACATGATATTCGCCAGCCGCTATTCGGACATGAACCTTGGCCTTTCAGCCCCCTGATGTTGGTATAGCGGTGAAGACGCCGCCCTCTTCGTGGACAAGCCCCTCTTTGACGAGACCCCTCAAATGCGAAAGAGTCTGATCCCGAGCAAGAGACTCGGGCGCGCCAGGAGCGTCTTTGTAAGCACTGACGGCAATATCTCCCAGGCGATTCAAACCCCCTTTGACCGCATTCAGGACCTTTGAATGACGTTCCATCCTGTGCTCCAACGTACGCAGCAGGAGTCTTCTCGGAGCAGCGCATACCGGGCCATGGCTGGGGAACAGAAGGTTTGGATTCAGATCGGAAAGACGCTTCAGCCCATTCATGTATTGGTGCATGTCCCCGTCTGAGGAAGGAACGAGTATGGTCCCGATCATCGTGACGTTATCTGCGGATAGCAGACCAGATTTGGAGACTAACGACACCATGCCAGGACAGTGTCCGGGCGTTTCGATAACCGTCCAGGGCAGATTATCTCCGAGATCTATGACGTCCCCTTCCCCAATCACGGTCCCTCCGCCTATTGCAGCAAGCGTTTCGGGTGTGCCGAGAACCTCGGCATCGACAATCTCCCGAATCCGCCGCCGATCCCCAATGTGGTCGGTATGGCGGTGAGTGTACAAGATCGCCTTGATTCGCTTGCCGGAACTCTCCAGCTCATTCAGGCGTTGAGCGATTATGGCATGGCCTTCCTCATCCCGAATCGCTGGGTCGACAAGCAGCAGCTCATCCCCCTGTCCGATTATGAAGCAGTTAGTATGGGTGGACGGAGGAAGAGTCGCTGTTGGTATCGGCAGGCACTCAACCCCTGGTGCGAACTCGATCTTGTGAGGTCCAATCGACGGCTTATCTGCAAGCTCGGAGAGAACGTCCAGTATACCTCGGCCCGCCTCGTAACGATCAACGATATCTCGCATGAAAGTGACTTGGGGGGGAGCCATCCTCGCTGCTCCCTGCTCCCATTGTTCAAGGATTTCTTCAGGCCTCCACCATTTGAATTCAGTGAACTCACTCCTTCCGGGGGGCTGCTCAGGTTCTGGGCTATTTTCACCAAGGTGGATGTGGTAGAATCTATTCGTATATCTCACAGGAGCCAAGGGAGGCGTCGTCCTTTCAGTAACCATTGAGGCCTCGGATGCATCCATGCTGGCTATCCCATTGTCCAATGCCTCGATCCAAGCCCCAGCCCCCTCCATCAGCTTCTTGCGCAGAGAGAGGGGAACGACCACCCATTCCCCGGACTCACTCTTCGAAAAACCAGTCTCTTCCACAATCTCCCTGAAGAGAGTTACCAGGGATTCTATGGATTGGGTATCCCCATTTGGACCAAGAGACCTCTTCGCATATTCGACATCATCCTTCGAAACACCACCTCCAGGAAAAGCCCAGAACTCGGGAAAGACCGGAACATCCGGGTGTCTCAGCCCCATAAGCATCCTAATGGAACCAGGTTTTCCTCGGGTGAGGATAGCACTTGATGCCCTCCTGGGCGGTCGAACAGCACGGCGCTCGTAGGGCCCCATGGAGTAGCCAATGAATACCGGTTTCTAATCACATGTGCGACTCTAAGACTTCTGAAAAGTGCTATCCACCGGGTCTCGGAGGAACCAGTATGCATCCCGCCTTTCTTGTTGCCACGGGAGGCGCATTGGGAGCACTTGGGAGATGGGCAGTCGGCTCACTCAGTATGGGTACGGCTTTCCCGTGGGCCACTCTGGCAGTCAACTTGACCGGCTCGTTAATGCTGGGAGTACTCGCTGTCGCACTTTCGAGCGGCTCGATATCAAAAGACGTGATGCTCCTTGTGGGCGTTGGATTCATGGGGGCATTTACAACAATGTCGGCATATTCATTTGAAGCAGTCGAGATGGGTGAATCTGGCGCTTTTGGTGCTTTAGCAGCCTATATTGTGGTGACAGCGCTGGGCTGCCCATTGCTAGCATTACTGGGATGGCGAGTCATGTCTTTGCTGATGTCCTAGCCCCGCAAAAGGCCGCAGCCCTGAAGTTAGACTGCCTATCCTTGCGTCCATGCAACATGTAAGCGCGGTGAATCGAGAGGTCGGTTCGGGTCGAGAGATAGCCTCGATACAGATTCCGAGAATCGGCCTAGGGGTCTGGATGATGAATGGCCCGAACGAGTGCAAGAACGCTGTAATCAATGCAATATCAATCGGCTATCGTATGATAGATACTGCACGATCATATGGAAATGAGAGGGAGGTCGGAGAGGCAATCGTGGAATCCGGAATCAAAAGATCAGAAATCACGGTGGTTACCAAACTTCGAAGAATGCATGCAATCAGCTATGAATCTACGATTGAACACTGTAAGATAAGTTTGGAAAAACTCGCGATGGATCAGATTGACCTCTATCTCGTACACGCCCCTCCAGAAGATCCGGGTGCTAGAGAGCCGGTTTGGAGGGCCATGGAAGACCTCCTCGAAGAAGGCCTCGTGAAAACGATCGGAGTCAGCAACTATGGTATACACCATCTGCATGACCTCAAGTCGTACGCGAGGGTACTACCTTGCGTGAACCAGGTCGAGTTGAATCCGTGGATTCAGAGGCCAGAGCTCCACTCCGCGACTCGCGAGATGGGCGCATTAACCATGGCTTACTCCCCTCTCGCAAGGGGTCAGAAGGCCAATGACCAGGAAATCTCAGAGATAGCCAACAAGATAGGCTGCACCGGTGCACAGGCAGCCATTCGCTGGTGCTTGGACCAAGGCGCGATAGTCATACCGAAGTCCAGCAACCCGTCTAGGCAGCGAGAGAATCTAGATTCCACGGGCATCGATATCGACCCAATCAGAAATGAGATAGATATGCTGGACTCCAATCATGTCTCAGGATGGGACCCGACGGTGGAACCATGAGTCAGATCAGAGATCCAGAGACCATCGAAGAGGAGCTGGAGCTCTTCGCGGAGGCTGTGAGGTTGGGTATCGACCCGTTCCCTCCGAGGCGAGTGCGCGGGAGGATACTACGTCTATCTCTTGGCTGGTTCATGATCATCATCATGCTCTCTTGGGTCTCTCAGTTCCTCTACCGGGCTCTGTGAGCCGAGATGGGAACAAACAAATCAAGGAACCCCTTCCGATGTAGCATGCCGAAATACATGTATTCAGGAAATTACACTGCGAAAGGTGCCGCTGGTCTATTGAATGACGGGGGCAAAGCAAGGGAAGAGGAGGCTGAGAAAGCCGCTGCATCCATGGGGGGCTCCCTGGAGGCATACTACTGGTGCTACGGAGACATGGACTTCATGATGATCATCAACGTGCCATCCGAGGAGATGGCGATCAAGTTCTCCCTGTACGTCGGCGCCTCCGGCGTCTTCAACGGTAAGTTAACTCCTTTGATCACTGTCGACACCATGGAGGCTGCTACAACAACAGAACTCCCCTTCATAAGGCTCCCCGGAGAATAGTCTGCAAATGGCTCGGTGGGCAACCACATTGGTAGTCCCGCCCGGATTC
>DAVB01000055.1:0-220 GCA_002505455.1 Euryarchaeota archaeon UBA52
GATCGAGGGCAAGTGGGGTGCAGGTCGGAGGTAATCGAATGAGTGAGAAATTGGAAATACAGGAGTTATTGCAGAAAGAAGTGTATGTTGGAGATACCCTGGTAGGGGTTATAGTTGGAGAGCGGTTTCATCCGCGAGATGAGTTTGTTAGATCGATGCGGATCCAGGTATTGGACGGCGTTGCAGAAGAGTACATGAGGAAGCCCGCGGATCATGCACC
>DAVB01000055.1:533-922 GCA_002505455.1 Euryarchaeota archaeon UBA52
TTACACAAAGAATTGGTACACAGCATAAGACCTGATGGTTCAGTCAAGCTATCGAAATCAATGCGTGAACTTCAGAGGAGATGGCGTAACACAGTTAGAATCGATGAGCAGCTTTGGGCACCAGATGAGTTGATGGATCGTGCAGTTATGGATAACGATGGAATCGATATAGGAAATGTGGTTGATCTTATCAAGGTAAAAAGGACCTATCGAGGAGTTGTGGTAGACGTTCACGGTGTTCTTCAACGAAGGATGGGTCTCCCTGATCAAATTATAATCCCGGTAACTCAACTGGCCAGAACTACTGCTTATCTAGATGAAATAATCCTAAGATGCCCGCTCAATAGGCTCCTCTCTCTCCCGAGTTATTTACAACTCAACGAGTAAAT